>CALCDS010000022.1 GCA_937900065.1 uncultured Clostridiaceae bacterium
GCCTCAAAGAAGCGTGGCTTGCCGGTGCCGACGATATTATGAAGATAGACGGCATATCGAATTCAATGTGCCGGAAAATCATCCAAAGAAGAGACGCCGACAGGTTAAAAAAAGAAATCGAATCCATTGCCTTAAAAGGAATAAAGATTTTAACGATAGATGATGAGGCATACCCAAAGCGGCTTAAGGAAATATTCGACCCTCCGCATGTGATTTATATAAAGGGAAATATTAATAATGATTTAAAATGCATAGGCATTGTGGGGACAAGAAAATGCACACAATATGGAAGGATTGTGGCAAGGGAAATATCCAAGCTCATATGCGAGTATAATATAGGCGTGATAAGCGGAATGGCAAGGGGAATCGATACCGAAGCCCATATTGGGGCCTTGGAAGAGGGAGGGTATACATGTGCGGTGTTAGGATGCGGTCTTGACATAGTCTATCCGCCTGAAAATAGTAAACTCATGTGCAGCATCGAAAAGTATGGCGCCTTAATTTCAGAGTATCCTCCAACCATACAGCCGTTTGCCGGAAATTTTCCGGCCCGCAACAGGATAATAAGCGGTATGTGTGATGCAGTAGTGATAGTTGAAGCAGGAGAGAGAAGCGGGGCATTGATCACTGCGGATTTTGCGCTTGAGCAGGGCAGGGATGTGTATGCGGTCCCTGGAAGCATATTATCGAACGTGAGCAAAGGCACGAATCACCTTATAAAAGAAGGTGCCAAACCATTGACCGACATCAGCGACATACTCTATGAACTCAATATTGAATCCAAAACCGCTGACAGGGGGCACTATGGTGAAAACCTCGACATCAGGGAAAAGATGATAGTTGATGCGCTAAGTGATTGTCCCATACATATAGATGATTTGATGAGAAGATTATCTTTAAGGGTAAGCGAAATAAATTCGGTAATTACCTGCCTTGAGATGAAGGGCATTATAAAGATACTTCCAGGAAAATACATTGTAAAAATATTTTAGAATGTAAACCTATCATATAATAGCAATTAATAGCAATTTTTGCTATAATACATTTAAAAAATGGGACCAATTTATCATAAATAATATAAGATCTGGAGGTGTAATAGTGACTCAAACTCTTGTTATAGTTGAATCGCCCGCAAAGGCTAAGACAATAGGCAAGTTCCTTGGAAAGAATTATAAGGTGGAAGCTTCAATGGGCCATGTGAGGGATTTGCCCAAAAGCCAGATGGGTATAAATATAGAAAATAATTTTCAACCTAAATATATAACAATAAGAGGAAAAGGGGAAATAATAAACAATATAAAGAAGCAGGCTAAAAAGAGCAGCAAGATATTGCTTGCCACTGACCCTGACCGTGAGGGCGAGGCCATATCGTGGCATCTTGCAAATATACTCGGCATAGATGAGGAAAAGCCGTGCAGGATTGAATTTCATGAAATAACTCAAAATGCCATAAAAAATTCCTTAAAGAATCCAAGGCCCATAGATAAGCATCTTGTGGAGGCACAGCAGGCCAGAAGGATATTAGACAGATTGGTGGGATATCAGATAAGCCCGCTTTTATGGAAGAAAATAAAATGGGGTTTAAGCGCAGGAAGGGTGCAGTCGGTCGCAGTCAAGTTGATATGTGACAGGGAAAGCGAAATAGAAAGCTTTGTTCCTGAAGAATATTGGAGCCTTGCGGCAAGGCTGATAAAGCCGACTACTTCCGAAAGCTTCGAGGCAAAGCTTTACGGCGATTCCAAAGGCAAAATAAAGCTTAAAAACAATGAAGATGCGGACAAAGTAGTTGAAGCAGTTAAAAAAGGACAGTTTGTGGTTGATAAAATAAAAAAAGGCGTGAAAAAGAGATACCCCTCTCCGCCTTTTACAACAAGCTCAATGCAGCAGGAAGCATATAAGAAACTTGGATTTACAACCAAAAAGACAATGGCCGTTGCACAGCAGCTATACGAGGGCATAGATATAAAGGGCCATGGAAGTGTTGGACTTATAACATATATGAGAACCGATTCAACAAGGATCGCCAGGGAAGCTCAGGATGCTGCCAGAGAGACTATAGCAGGAAGGTTCGGAAAAGATTATGTTCCGAATGCGCCAAGGGTATATAGGTCAAAAAAAGGAGCTCAGGATGCTCACGAAGCTATAAGGCCTACATCGGCCATGCGCAGTCCTGAAGCAATTAAAAACTCTTTGAACAATGACCAGTATAAACTTTATAAATTGATATGGAATAGGTTTTTTGCAAGCCAGATGTCTGATGCAGTATTGGATACGGTCACGGTTGATATACTCAACAGCGGTTATATCTTCAGGGCTGTTGGAACCAGGATCAAATTTGAAGGATTCATGTCCGTATATTCCAATGATGAAGAAGACGATGACGAGAATGTAAAGATACCTGAACTGATTGAAGGGGAAAAATTGAAGCTGAAAAAGCTTGAACCGAAACAGCATTTTACTCAACCGCCTTCAAGATATACCGAGGCCACGCTTGTTAAGACGCTTGAAGAAAACGGCATAGGAAGGCCGAGCACATATGCGCCCATAATATCCACAATAATTGAAAGAAATTATGTGGAGAGGGAAAAAAGACTTTTAAAACCCACTGAACTTGGGAAAATTGTAAATGATATAATAAGCCAGTATTTCAAGCAGATTGTAAATGTTGAGTTTACCGCCAATATGGAAAAGCAGCTTGATGATGTTGAGGAAGGAACCAAGGAATGGGTTGAAATAGTTAGAAGGTTTTATGATTCATTCATACCTGAACTTGAACATGCTGAACAGGAAATCGGCAAAATTAGTATAGAAGAAGAGCCTGAGGTCACCAATGTAAAATGCGAGAAATGCGGACGCAATATGGTGATAAAGCGAGGCCGCTTTGGAAAATTCCTTGCCTGTCCCGGATACCCTGAATGCAAGAATACCAAGCCGCTTTTGGAGGAATTAAATGCAAAATGTCCAAGGTGCGGTTCCAATCTTGTAGTGAGGAGAACCAAAAAGGGCAGGAAATTTTATGGGTGTAAAAATTATCCTGCATGCAATTATATGACTTGGAAAGAACCTTCAAACGTAGCGTGCCCTAAATGCGGCAGTGCTATGTTAAAGGAATACAGCAAAGGCAAGGGTTCTTTCTTAAAATGCAGCAAGGAAGAATGCGGATATGAGATGAGCATAAAGAAAAAGGCTGATGGTAAAAAAAATGGATAGTACCGTTAATGTGATAGGAGCCGGGCTTGCGGGAAGCGAAGCAGCCTACCAGCTTGCCAAAAGAGGAATAAAAGTGAACCTTTTTGAGATGAGACCTGTAAAATACACGCCCGCCCATCATACAGGCAATTTTGCTGAATTGGTTTGCAGCAATTCTTTAAGATCAAACCAGCTTGAAAATGCAGTTGGATTGTTAAAAGAGGAGATGAGGCTTTTAGGCTCGATTATAATGAAGCATGCCGACAAGTCCTCAGTTCCGGCAGGTGGAGCTCTTGCAGTTGACAGAGAAGAATTTTCCAAGGGGATAACAGATGAATTAGAAAGCATGGATAATGTAAATATAATAAGGGAAGAAGTTACTGATATAGATGCAGGGGAATATAATATAATTGCAACAGGCCCTCTGACTTCGGACAGTTTATCTCAAGCCATCAGATCCCTTACCAAAAGCGAATATATGTATTTTTACGATGCTGCCGCACCTATCGTAACTTATGAATCAATAGACAAAACTAAGGTATTTAAAGCTTCAAGGTATGGAAAGGGAGAAGAAGCTTATTTAAATTGTCCTATGAGCAGGGATGAATATGAGAGGTTTTGGAATGAACTTGTAAACGCTCAAACAGCCGAAGTCAAATTTTTTGAAAAGGAAGTCCTCTTTGAAGGATGTATGCCTGTTGAAAGTATGGCAAAGCGAGGGAAGGATACATTGCTTTACGGCCCATTAAAACCTGTCGGACTGGTTGATCCACGAGATGGCTTAAGGCCGTATGCTGTGGTGCAGCTGCGGCAGGATAATTCTGCAGCTACATTATATAATATAGTAGGTTTTCAAACGCATTTGAAGTGGGGAGAGCAGAAAAGGGTCTTTGGCATGATACCCGGACTGGAAAACGCCGAATTTGTAAGGTACGGCGTGATGCATAGGAATACATATATAAATTCTCCAAAACTTTTGTATCCGACGCTTCAGCTTAGGGAACATCCAAAGGTGATGGTGGCCGGACAGATATCGGGTGTTGAAGGATATGTTGAATCTGCTTCCATGGGGCTAGTTTCAGGAATCAATATGGCAAGGATTGTAAATGGAGAGGAACCTGTAATTTTTCCCAGACTGACTGCAATTGGGGCGTTAGCTTCATATATTTCCAATGAAAGCATCAATCGCTTTCAACCTATGAATGTAAACTTTGGAATAATGGAAGCTTTAGGTGAAAGAATAAAAGACAAAAAGGCAAAAAACAGAATGATTTCAAAACGATCTCTTGAATTTTTAAAAGTTTTTGTAAACAATGAGGAATTAACATTGTATAAATTTTGACATTATGATATTATAGCATAAATATATTTTATTTGAATTTTTAATAAATTGATAATCAATGCTGCATCAAGTGAATAAATAAGGTGGGCTGTCAATCAAGCTATTGTTGTTTACGCTATGCAGATAAAATTGACAGACGATTTGTTAAGAATAAACTTTCTGGCATTGTCAGAAATAAAGTTTTATCAAAATATATAATCTAATATGATAGGAGGAACCAGTGATGACGACACTTCTTGAGAAAACAAGGATGTTAAATAGAATATTGCAAAAGTCAGGCACAGAGCCTGTTTCATTCAAAGAGATATGCAGTCTTTTAAGTGACTTATTAAAATGCAATATTTATATTGTAGGCAAGAAAGGGAATATACTTGGTTATGACTTTTCCGAAGGATTTGAGTGTGATATTGTACAAAAAAATGTGATAAAGGATATGAAATTCCCTGAAAAATATAATGACATACTGCTCAAAATCGAAGAAACCCAAGCGAATACTTCAAACCATGGTTCATGTGTATTTGTTGAAGATACGGAATGCACAAAAAAAGACAAGTATTCAACCGTTGTTCCTATAAACGGGAACAGGGAGAGGCTTGGTACCATGGTCGTAGCAAGGTACAATGAGAAATTCAGCGATGATGATCTGGTACTTGCCGAATATGCAGCCACGATTGTAGGTATGGAGATATTGCGTTCTAAAAATGTTGAGGCTGAAGAAGAGGCAAGAAAGAGTTCAATGGTTCAGCTGGCCATCGGTACCTTATCCTATTCCGAACTTGAGGCTGTAGAACATATATTTGAGGAGCTGGATGGAAACGAGGGACTTCTTGTAGCAAGCAAGATAGCTGATAAAGTGGGAATAACGAGGTCGGTAATCGTAAACGCTTTAAGAAAACTCGAAAGCGCCGGAGTAATCGAATCCCGTTCACTTGGAATGAAAGGCACCCATATAAAGATTTTGAATGACAAACTTCTTGAAGAGCTGAAGAAATCAAAATAATATGTGATTCTTTGCATTGAATGTTATGCTTAAAAAATTGTTGAAGTAAGAAAACAACTATGCTATACTACTTAAGGCGATATTTAGGAACATATTTTAATTTAGGAATATGTTTCCTTTTATTCAGCACACACGCCCACAATCTTTAAGTCGGTGCTTTGATTTTGAATTTCAAAGTTGCTTAAAGAAATGAGTGGAGCGGAGGAAAAAACCAGGAGGTGAATGAATAATGAGTATTATATCAATGAAACAATTACTAGAAGCTGGAGTGCATTTTGGTCATCAGACAAGGCGTTGGAATCCTAAAATGGCCGAGTATATTTTTACCGAGAGGAACGGAATATATATAATCGACCTGCAGAAAACCGTTAAAAAGGTTGAGGAAGCTTATGAATTCATAAAATCCGTTGCTGCGGACGGAAAGGATGTACTCTTTGTAGGCACCAAAAAGCAAGCCCAAGAATCCATAATGGAAGAAGCAACAAGGTGCGGGATGTTCTATGTCAACCAAAGGTGGCTGGGCGGAATGCTCACGAATTTCAAAACAATAAAGACAAGGATAGAAAGATTGAATTCCCTTAATACTATGGAACAGGAAGGCACTTTTGAACTTTTACCTAAAAAAGAAGTAATCAAACTTAAGGCTGAAAAAGAAAAGCTTGAGAAAAACTTAAACGGAATAAAAGAAATGGATAAACTTCCGGGGGCTTTGTTTATAGTTGATCCGAGGAAGGAAAAGAATGCCATACTCGAGGCTAAAATACTTGGTATACCAATAGTGGCAATCGTCGATACCAATTGTGATCCTGATGAAGTCGACTATGTGATACCTGGCAATGATGATGCCATCAGGGCCGTTAAGTTGATAACTTCAAAGATGGCTGATGCCGTACTTGAAGGACGCCAGGGTGAACAGCTGGCAGAGTAAATTATGGGTAAGGGTTAAACGAAGAAGGGGTCTCCCTTATTTCAACCCTTACTTTTATTATGAAGCGAAGCAGAATCAAAACAAACTACCTCAATATCTTGCCTAAGGCATTTAAATTCAGTAGTTTGTTTTATTATGCTTGAGATATTAAAGATTGATATTTTGCCTAAGACATTCAAATCAATGGTTTGTATTATTTTAGAGTGCCTTTGCTATAAATATTGAAGGAGGTATAACCTATGATTACTGCCGGAATGGTAAAAGAGCTGAGAGAAAGAACCGGTGCAGGGATGATGAACTGCAAAAAGGCTTTGACTGAGGCAGAAGGCAATATGGATAAGGCTATTGAGATATTGAGAGAAAAAGGGCTTGCTGCTGCAGCCAAAAAAGCTGGAAGGATTGCATCGGAAGGTCTTGTGGGTACATATATTTCAGATGACGGAGTGAATGGAGCCATAGTTGAAGTCAACTGCGAGACTGATTTTGTGACAAAGAATGATGATTTCATTTCTTTTGTGAAAAATGTTGCAAAACAAGCTGCATTTTCAAAAGCAAAGAATGTAGAGGAATTCTTAAACGAAAAATATATTGCGGGAGAAGATACTGTAAAGGAAACTCTATCAGCACTTGTTGCAAAGACAGGCGAGAACATGAGTTTCAGGAGGTTTGAAAGGTTTGCCAAAACCGAAAGCGGTATTTTAAAGGATTATGTGCATGGTGGCGGAAGGATTGGCGTAATGGTACAACTTGCTTGCAAAAATGAAAGCGGGCTGGACGATATAGCTAAGGATATCGCAATGCAGATTGCGGCAAGCAACCCTATGTGCATCACCAGAGATGAAGTGCCGGCTGAAAAAATTGAAAAAGAAAAGGAAATATATAAAGCACAGGCTATAAATGAGGGAAAACCTGAAGCCATTGCGGAAAAGATGGTGCATGGAAAACTTCAGAAGTATTTTAAGGAAGTATGCCTGATAGAGCAGGTTTGGATAAGGGATCCTGATATAACGATTAAAAAATATCTTGATGAAAAATCAAAAGCTCTTGGCGCGCCAATCGAGGTAAAGAGGTTTGCAAGGTTTGAAAAGGGCGAAGGAATCGAGAAGAAAACCGAAGACTTTGCAGCAGAAGTTCAAGCACAGATAAATAAAGCCTGATAACAATTGAAAAGAGAACACAGCATGTGTTCTCTTTTTTGAGGATAGGCAAGTTGTAGAATCGGGATAAATGGAGGTATAATATATATGCAGCCCAAGGTTAAATATAAAAGAATAATGTTAAAGTTGAGCGGTGAGGCTCTTGCAGGAGATAAGGGCTCTGGAATCGATTTTAAAACAGTGGATGATATTGCTTTGCAGATAAAGAAAGTTTCAGAACTTGGCGTCGGAGTAGGCATCGTAGTCGGAGCCGGAAATATTTGGAGGGGAAGGCGCGGCGAAGGCATGGACAGGACAACTGCCGATTATATGGGAATGCTTGCCACTGTAATAAATGCGCTTGCACTTCAAGATTCACTAGAAAGGCTTAACGTTGACACAAGGGTGCAGACAGCAATCGAAATGAGAGAAGTCGCGGAACCGTTCATAAGGCGCAGGGCAATGAGGCATCTTGAGAAGGGAAGAGTGGTCATATTCGGCGCAGGTACCGGAAATCCTTATTTTTCAACCGATACTACCGCTGCACTAAGAGCGGCTGAGATCGAAGCCGACGTGATATTGCTGGCCAAGAATGTGGATGCCATATATGACTCTGATCCCAAGAAAAATCCGAATGCCAAGAGATACGACAAGCTTAACTATCTTGAGGTATTGGATAACGGTCTTGGAGTCATGGATTCAACAGCAACATCATTGTGCATGGATAACAACATACCTATAATAGTATTTGGGCTCAATAAACCAGACAACATAATAAGAGTGCTTAAAGGGGAATGTATTGGTACATTTGTGGGGAATTGATATGATTCCTTAACAGTATAAAAGGAGGAAGAAAAATGGCTAAAGAGTTATCAGAATCATCAAAAGAAAAGATGAATAAGACTGTAGTCATCCTCAAAAAGGAGCTTGCTTCTTTGAAAGCCGGGAGGGCAAATCCATCGATACTGGATAAAATAGTTGTACAATATTACGGCACTCCGACACCTATAAATCAGCTTGCAAATATATCTGCCCCGGAACCTAGAGTTCTGACGATACAGCCATGGGACAGCAAGATTCTAAAGGATATTGAAAAGGAAATATTGAAATCAGACCTCGGATTGAATCCAGCAAACGATGGTAAAATTATAAGGCTTGTTATACCTGAACTTACCGAAGAGACAAGAAGAAATTTATCAAAAGTGATTAAAAAACACGGAGAAGAAGCAAAGATAGCTATAAGGGCCATAAGAAGGGAAGCCAATGAAAAACTCAAGGCATTGAAAAAGGACAGCTCGATTACCGAGGATGAGGAGAAAGACGGAGAAAAGGATATACAGAAACTGACAGATGAATTTATAAAAAACATAGATAAGATTGTTGAAGTAAAGGAAAAGGAAATCATGGAGGTATGATGATACCCGATATATTGGGATATGACCTAAAAGACGGTATTGACCTGATCAAGAAATCCGGAATAGACGATCGAGACATATTCATTAAGCAATACATATCACCCGGGGGAGAGAATAAAGGGAATGATACCCGTATATTGAGGGTCGATATGAAAGATGGAAAGATAATATTGATCGTAAGCGGTTT
>CALCDS010000023.1 GCA_937900065.1 uncultured Clostridiaceae bacterium
ACGATATGGCATCACACTATTTTCCCCAGGTGCATCATTTTTTATAGTTAATTTATCATCAGTTCCTGTAAAACTGCCGTCTATATATGTCTCTAAAATAACCGCAGCTGCCATACAACGAAGTGCAACTCTCTTTGAAGTAGTCATATAAAGGCTATCCTGTGCGTTTAACGCAACCATTGAAAAGCTTTGTGATAATTTTAAATCTGCCATAACAATTCCCTCCATGTTAATCATTTCATCCAGCTGTCTGATAATTATTTAAGAGGTAACATTTGGATTTTACTTACTACTTACTACTTATTATATCATAAAGTAAATGACAATGGATATTGCCACTTCCATCTTTGTTACAATAAATAGAATATCCCTCCGGCCTAAAACGCATTCTTATATGCAAACGTTGATCTTCTTCAGCAGAGCCTATATATTAAGCACATCCTGTATATATTTATTTGTCAGCAGCTCCTGATAGGCAGGGCAGCGATGCTTCAAAATAGCATCTGCAACAGGTAAGAGCTCGATACTCTTCAGTCTTTCAAGCTTTTTAAGCCTGTGTCCGTCAATTATATCTTTGGACCTTATACTGTTGTAATCTTCCGGTTCATAGTGCCATAATATGAGCTTTTCCTTATACCTTTGCTTTAGCTTGTCGGCAATCAGTATCCCCTCCGGATCTAAGTCCCCGGAATAATATATTTTATCAACATTATCCACAAGCTTGTCGAGCAAAACCAGGGATGCAAGCCTTACTTCACCATATGTGCATATAAGCGAAGGCCTTTTATGGGAGGTTTCGGAGAGCACCTGGCTGAATACCGTAGGATTTTCAAAAATAAAAACTATATTGTTCCGGCATTTTATTGTATCAACTTCTGCAAGGTTCCAAAGCGACACTAAAAGCGGCTCACCTCTTTCGAAAAAACCATGCCAGCCGCTGTGAACCTCCCCATTTATATATGCTTCAACATTGCAGCACATCGTATAGTTTGATATCTGATCATTTATGATACCTGCTCTGTACAAAAGCTCGGCACGGCCTTCAGCATTTTGAGGACAGGGTGTGTCCAATATATAGGATGCCGCCTGCAAAAGAAGCTTTCCACACTCGTTATCCATATCAAAAAAGTGTGGGTTTTTAGTTATCTTTGATGAAAATAGTGCAAATCGTACCGTCTTCTTTTCACTGAATGACAGCTCATTTATACCCTTTATCGTATATATAAGGTCGTCTGTAAGCTTCTCGCGGTCCCTGTCATATCTTTGTATTATTATTTTATATGCGTTTTTATGGCTCTCAAGTATGTCCCGGAGCCATCTTCCACCTTTAGTATCTTCAAATCCGCACAGCAGCTTTGCAAAAAAGCTGTCTTTCTCCTGCTCATAAAATACTCTTTCATCCTTCTTCGATATAAGCTTGCCATTAAAATACCCTTTAAGCACCTGATCAAAATCCACATATTGAAACCTCGTGCCGTCAATGGCTTTTAAAACACTCTCAGCCTTTACAGATATGGACTTGCTGCTGTAGCAGTCCCTTTTTAAAAGTCCTGACAATGCTTCCCTCTCAAGAGGTGTCGGGTTTTTAAGTACTACTGTCCCGCCGATATATCCCAAAGACCTGTATTTATCGCGCATGCCTTCAAACAATCTTTTAAAACCCGGAGACGATTTAAAATATTTTATACACTCCCTGACAAACCTGTCATCATCCATAGTTAACCCACCAGTTCCTTTACCCTGCCGTTCCATTTGTATCTGATTACTGTAACAAAATCGGCATTTCCGGGCCTTATCAGCTCACATATCGAGAGGGAAGGGACAGTATCGTAATCTCCCCATATTACCTGTGAATTTATCATAAAATCAAGCTTAAGCTCACCCAATAACCTGAACATGTCTCTGATATTCTGCTCATCAACGCCGGCAAAGGCTTCATCAAGGGAAATGATCCTAGGGCAGTCACTCCTTGCCCCTTTGTATCTCGCATATACCGCTGAAAACAGGGGCACATACATTGCCATCGCCTTTTCACCGCCGCTGAACTGGAAAAAAGCATTGTTGGTAAGCTCCTTTTTATTCTGTCCTGCCTTGGTATAATACAGCTTAAACTCAAACCATTTTCTGTAGTCCAGTATCTCCCTCATTATCGTATGGAAGGTCTGCATCTTTCCTGTATCTTCCTGTATCCTTCTTGCCTCGGCTATTTTTGATCTGAAATGCTCGGAGAGCTTATTTAAGTCGGATCCCTTCATCAGTCCGCCTTCCTGCTTGAGTAGGTCAACAAGCTCTTTTGTGTCAAGCTGATCCTCTGTCTCTGCTTTTTTGCTGCTCCAGCTCAAGCTGAATGCAAGCCCGCTCGATGTATTCATTGACTCCATCAGATCATTCATTTTGCTTACCCACTGTTGGCTGTGGTATATTTTTGCCCTGATTTTTTTACTTATATTTTTAACCAGTATATCTTCAAACAACTGCCTGTCGCTCTCTTTTAAAAGCTTTTCGTTTTCATCAATGCCCTCGTTTATAAAATCCAGAAGCTTGTAAAAATCAACATCCCTTCCCCTTACTTTGGCAGTTATGTTATATCTCCGCCCGCTTGACAGTGCCTCTGCCACCTCCGCCTTCTCGGACTGGGCGGTGTTTTCAAATATACTGTCTATTTTAACGATATATTCCCTGAGATACTGGCTGTTTTCCTGGAATTTTTCAATCATTTTCCCTAAGGACTCGTCCTTTTGGAGCTTATCATCGATGTTTATTTCCTTTATGATATCCTTTGCAGCCTTAAGCAAGTCGCCGTCGGGTTTAAGCCGGACAACATACCCGAGGCCGCATTCCTGTATAAAGGCCTCTTTATAAATCTCAAGCAGCTCGTTCAATAAAACTATCCTGTCCGACATAAGGGACAGCTTATCGGTAATTGTGTTGTATAATGCTTTTTGCCTTTCCCTCTCGGTTATCTCATGTTCAATCTTAGCCGGAATTTCATTCATCATCCTTATGCAGCTGTCAATTTCATTTTTTATTTCTTCGTAATTCGAAAGCTTCAGCTGCTCAATGCAGGAATCGTGCAGTGCAATGCACTCCTTAAGCTTCCTGTCTGTGACATTTATATCATAGTATATGTTATCCATATCGTTCTCTACTTCTTCGATGCTTATGTTAACCACTCTGATGCTTTCTGAAATATGGATAAGGTTCGAATGTGCCTTTTCAAGCTCATATAAAATATCCCTGTAATCTCTTGCATCTTCAATTGCATCTTCATAAGCCTCTGCAGATGCCTTAATGCCTATTTTCGAAGTAAGCTCATATACCCTCTGCTGCAGTATTTTCAGCTCCTCGTAATATTTCCTTTCCCTCTCTTCATTATTTGCAGCCTCTGCCGCAGCTTTCTCAAGATTGAAAAGTGCGTCCTTAACCTCATTTACAGCAACTGTAAGGTCCTGCCCCTTCGGGAAATCTTCAAACTCCTTTAAAAGTACGGTGAGCCTTTTATTTATGATGTCTATATCATTTGAAACCCCGTCACTTTCTTTCTTCAGTTCTTCACACTTAAGTGACAGCTCGGCTATCATCTGCTCCTTGTATCTTTTTCTCGCAGAAGATCCTATAAATATGGGGACATAGCCGCCGCCGGCCCTTCCCTTCAATATGCCGATGCCATACCTTCCTGTTTCGTCCATATAAGTGGAACCGGACGACTCATCCAAGAAAATGCTCTTAAGCACATTATCAATATCCTCTTTTGTGATCCCGGGGATTTCCAAATTCTCAGGCCTCAAAAAGCATGACAGGTCAAAGGACAAAAACTTAGGAGACGCAGACAGGTATTTGTCCGCCATTTGTTTATCCATTTCAAATATCCTGTCCTTATAGGCGGCAGGTACAATGAGCGCATCTATTATGCCCATGTCAATTAATGCTTTTTCTACGGCACCCTTTGTCTCTTCATCTGTTTCCGGCTGAAAATCAACAGCTCTGTAAAGAGGGACATACGGGATATTATTTGCACCCAGCCTCTTCCTGTTGTTAATCACCTTATCCTCTCTTGAAGGTTCCGGTTCTTTCTTATTCTTCCACTCATTTATTTCATTCTCAAGCTCTTTAATCTGCTCATTTATATCGTCCTGCTTGATTATAAGCCCAGCCTTATTCTTGTTTAAGATACCTTCGTATCCGTTATATTCCTGCCTTACGATACCTATTACTCCATCATAGCTGCTTTCGGATTTAAAGTTGTTTATATATCTTGAAACAACCTGAAGGTTAGCATCCTGCATTTTTAATTCATGATTCTCTTTTGACCAGCCGTATATGTTTTCAATCAGCTCCTGCTTTGTCTCATCAAGAAGTACATAAGCCTGGTCAAGCTTCTTGGACATTTCTGCCTTATGCATTTTGGACTTTTCAAGCTCGCTCAAAACATTATCATATTCAATATTTTTTCTCCTATGCTCATCAAGGGCTTTTGCGCCTTTTTCGATTCCTTCGATGTGCTTTCTCAACTCCGAATTTATATATGAGAACCGGTACTCCTTCCTGATATCTCTCATAAGCTCATCCTTCATAAAGCTCTGTTCATCAAACGCAAATCCTTCGGACAATTCATCCATTTGCTTAAGCTTATACTCAATATTATTAATCCCGGCTTCTTCACTGCCTGAATACTCCTTCAGTCGGTTTCTAAGCTCTATATTGCGCATTTTCTTATCCTCCAGCTGCTTTTCCTTGTTTTCCTTCTCACCGCTCAGGTTCTTCATATCCTCTTCCAGCCTGACGATGTTTTCCTTTATCCTTAGGCTGTCATGCTTTTCCAGTTCTTTTCTTTTTTCCTCGGCAGTATCCTTCATTATCCTTAAGTCTTCAACGTTTGCCCCGGCTTTTTTATATTCCTCATCCGCATTATCCCGGAGCTTTGCGTTTTGGTCTATTTCCCTTTGAAGCTTATCAAGTTCGCTCGTACAGTTTACAAATGCTTTCGCTTTATTAAGCATTATGAGATTATTGTACCTGTCATAATAAGGCTTTATCCTGTCTGCTGCTTTTTTGCTGTCGTTTAACTCTTCCAGCCTGCTCTTTATGTTGTCCATATTTTCTATGGCTTCCGACATAGGCCTTAAATCATCCTCGGACAGCTGCTGCAGCGAGTTTTCCATTATTTCATAGACGACAGTGGGCTTAAAATCCTTTGACAGCTTTGGGCTCCTGAGCTGAACGAGGAGCTTTATAAGCTCATCATATTCATCTATCTCATCAAATCCGAAGAGCAGGTCGTTCACCATTTTCATATAATCCCCCTGGCCTTCAGCCACTCTGCCCCCTGTGCCAATCCTGTTTTCCAGCTCCTTTTTGCTGAGCGGTATTTTTTCCCCGACATCTTTGTAAAGGTAAAAATCACGGCCTATACGCCTGCCGTCAGTTATTGAGAAGCCCCATGACTGGAGGGGTTTATTCCTTACGGCTTTTAATCCTATGCCTATGGTAATATAGTTTTGCGTCTGCTGCTTTTTAAACTCCATATAAAGATATGCTGTGTTTTCATTTTTCTTATTATCCTCATCACCTAAAAGGTAATTTTCAAGCTTCCTTGCCCTCGAGCCAAAAGGGTCAAGCCTGTCCGGACTTTTGTTTCCGTCAAGGAGGAGAGGTATGAAGCTTTGCATGGTTACGGATTTGCCGGAGCCGTTTGAGCCTCTTAAAAGAAGCCTGCCCTCCGAAAAAACAAACTCTTCTTCATCATAATACCAGAAATTTATAAGTCCTGCCCTTTCAATAACCCATCTGTTAGTCTCCATCGGCCGCCGCCTCCCTTTCCGTTTGAAAATCGGTATTGTATCTTCCCGCAATTTTGCCGCAGAGAGGCATTATTTTAATCTCCCTGCCGCCCCCTATAACCTGCAGCATATTAAACCCTGCCATATAATCAATAACTTCGGTGATTAGATTTTCTGCTTTAATCTCCCGGTATTCCTTACTCCAGCCCCTCATGTTTTCAGATCTCAGTCTGCCGACCATTGAGTCGAATGCCGCCTTTGATATGGTAATAGTATCGTCAGTGTCAGGCCGCAGCTCTCCGTTCCTTATGCTTTCAACGATCATATAATTCATCTGCAGCACAATATCGCTTATTGCCTTGGTGTCAGGAAAACACTCCTTGAAGCTGTGGTCTTCAGGGAGTACCACCATTGCACCGTTTTTATGGACATGGAAGTTGGCGCCTATATAGGTTTCAATATCATTTTCCAGCAGACTCCTTTTATTCTTTATATAAGCATAGTCGGGGTCATCTGAACCTTCATTATAAACAACCGGCGACATTATAAGTCTCCTGTATACCCTCTGCCTCCTGACTATACCCCTATCCTTATTCACTTCTATCAGTTCGTCATTCTCTATATCCTTATAATTTTTATAATTCAATATGTTCAGCGAAAAATTCCTTACAAAGTATCTTGAAAGGCCTGTACTCTCGTAGAGCACTTCGAAATTATAATCTGCTGCAAACCCCTGCTCATCACCGTCATCCACTTTAATAATCCCGATTTCGGAAGCAAATCTCAAAACCTTTATCAGGCATCTCCTGTGCCTGAACAGAGTCCAGTCCACCTTCTCATCGGATGGGTAATTGCCCTGTATATATTCGGTTATATTCGAAAGTACGAACTGCTCTTCCCTCCCTCTATCCTCCAGGAACATGAGTATCAGGCAGAGGAATGCATATTCCATGGTGCTTTCAAACTGCGAAATGCCCATCCAGCTCTCGGCTTTCCCGGAAAGCTTTTCAAGCTTAATAAGGTATGGGTTTACTATTACATGGTATCCCATTTTTTCTGTCAGGAATGCTTTAAATCCAGGCAGGCTGTCCTTTATCATGTAATAAAGCTCCCTGTCGTCTTCCTTGCTTATCCAAAATTTATCAAGCAATACCTCAAGCTCTTTCATACTGCACTCTCCTGTTCAAAATATATAATATACGGAGGCATTTCAAACGTTCCGTCCTCACATTTTAAAATACATTTTTCATCGATATTTTCAGGGACTATTATCCTGTATACCCTTCCATGCTCTGTCTTAGCCCGCCCGTCCGGTGAGTTTATGCCCTTTGCCAACCACCTCAACAGTGTTACTCTGGCTTCGCGCTTTATCTCAGGGAGTGAGTCGAACCTGATGCACCCATCTTTTATATATCCTTCAACTATTTTCCTCTCCCGCTGCCTTTCTGCCATAACCTTTTCAAGCATCTTAGCCTTGCGCTCTTCATTATTTGCTATGGGATTCCTTATAGCCTTCTCCCTGTAATACCTTATCCTTGGCTTTATTGTGTATATATAAGGCTCTTCATCAAAGACACCTGAGTTTATACTCTCGGTCTTTCTCACAAGATCGCATTTTATATGCTTTGTATTGAATATGCCAAAGCATAACGACGACAATTTATGGGCATCCTCAATGCTTTCGCAGTCTAAAAACATCGACGCCAGCTTTCTATATTCTTCCTTCCGGTTTGCCGCACTGTTTCGGCTCTCGGATATCTGGGACGCAAACCTGGTTATCTTCCTTATGATTTCGTTGGTTATATCCAGAAGCCTTGAAGCTTCACTCTCACTGCCATCAGACCCAAGAAACCAGTTTTTAAGGTTGGACCACTTGCCGTTTATGTTGTCCATTATTTCTTCTTCAGGCACATCTGTATCCAGCCTGGGTATTGCCATTTCGTAATTGAACACCTTTTCCAAAACCGCTTTTTCATCTTCAGCACTTATGTCCTGCAAAATCGCCTCAATTGTTCCTGAGTTATTCTGCAACCCTTTTATAAAGTCCCTGAAGTAATCAATGAACTTTTCCTTATACAACAGGAACTCTTTGGTTTTCATCATCTCTTCAGCCTTCATACTGTAAAAATCACCTATATAATCCTGATAATTCTGGTTCAGCCTCTTAAAGTTTTCGTTTAATGCCCTCCACCAGGCGCCCACCGTCTTATCATCATTTGATACCATGGATTTAAATTTCGAAAGCTCCTCCTTTAAATATTCAAGAAGTGAAGGCTCAAGAGATGCGGTTTCTATGAGCAGATTTTCCAGCTTTATTGTAAGCCTCTCTATCTCGACCGAGTACTCGGTCATCTGGTACCTGAACTGCTTGTTTTTAAACTCTTCAACAGTCGATACCCTCGATGTGTCCTGTATCGGCATTAGATTCTTCCAGCTGACAAGCACATCAAGATCCTGTTTTAAATCATCCATCGTATATTGGGAAAACTGCTCATGCTTTTTAAGCTCTTCATATATGTCTTCCTTATACATCCAGTACTTCATCTTTTCATATGAAAGGTAAAAAAACCTGAGTATTGCCCTGTATCTCCATGAATTGTCAACAGTAAGGTATCTTACCTCTTCTATCTGTTTTGTAAGTTTTACATTGATCTCCATGATTACCCACCGTCTGTTTTATTGTCTGATTTATTACCATATTTGCACACATATATACTAACATAGTACAAAAAAATAATACACAGGCATTTATACCTGTGCTTGTTGTGAATAGGAACCTTCAGCAGTTTTTGTTTATTCAATCATATCCAGTAAAGATGCACGAAGATCGTCAAACGAATCCTTATAGTGCCCCCCTTTGTCAAGACAATTTTTCGATATATTTTTAGTTAGGTTAGTAAGCACAAGTTTCATTGATTGTATACCAATAGCTGCTTATTGACTTTGGATGATTCGTTCTCGAACAGAAGTTTGAAGTTTTTTATGGCTTCTGTCTTCCAACGTGTCAGCATATTAGGATGGACCTCATTTTCGGATGCGATCTCATTTAAGGTTCGCTCTCCACGTAGAGCTTCCAAAACCAATTTTGTTTTGAATTCAGGACTGTAAGTTTTTCTCATTTGGGTCACCTCGCTGTTTAAAATATAGCTTCGACCTAACTAAAAAACAAGTATTTTTTTGTCTGAATTCTTGGGTTCATTATAGTTAATTCCTCCGTTCAACTGGTTTTATTGAATTTCAACACACCTTCGCTATCAAATTGGCAATGCTGCTATCTGAATTTCTTAGGTCGATGAAAGAAACATCAATGTTGGCATTATCGTCTGACACATAGCGAAATTCACTCGTACAACTACGCCTCCAATCAATGTTCATCCCTTACAGGTCAAACAGTTTTTCCATCTCTTCTTCAAGTG
>CALCDS010000024.1 GCA_937900065.1 uncultured Clostridiaceae bacterium
TGTTTAGTCATCTTTTAACAAATACAGCCCAGATATTTTCAGACGTCAGGACATACTGGAGCCCGGAGGCTGTAAAACGTGTGACCGGCAGGGAACTGACGGGCCTGGCTGAAAATGGCATAATGCATCTTATCAATTCAGGCGCTACTACGCTGGATGGAACCGGCCAGCAGTCACGTGATGGAAAACCGGTTATGAAACCTTTCTGGGAGATTACACCCAAAGAAGCAGGAAAATGCCTTGATGCAACATCATGGAGGCCTGCAGCGCTCGGATATTTCAGAGGAGGCGGCTATTCATCACAGTTTGTTACAAAGGGTGAAATGCCTGTGACAATGTCAAGAGTCAATATAATCGATGGACTCGGACCTGTATTGCAGATTGCAGAAGGATATACTGTTGAACTTCCAAAGGAAATGCACGATATTTTGGATAAGCGCACAGACCCTACATGGCCGACAACCTGGTTTGCTCCGATATTGACAGGCAAAGGAGCTTTCAAAGATGTATATTCAGTTATGAATAACTGGGGCGCCAACCACGGGGCAATAAGTTACGGCCACATAGGAGCTGATCTGATAACTTTTGCATCAATGATTAGAATACCTGTTTGCATGCATAATGTTTCCGAAGATAGAATATTCAGGCCGAGTGCATGGAACGCATTTGGAACTTCTGACCTGGAAGGAGCGGATTACAGGGCGTGTGCCAATTTTGGACCGTTATATGGAAAAAGATAGTTTTTCATAAGCCATAGAGTATGATGTTGATTTTTGAGCAATCCGAGTGGGGTGTGAACAGGTAAGCAGGGATGCTCAAAATCAACATTATAATGCACGTATTGAAAACAGCATAAAATCAAATGAATTTTTCATTTCAGCAATAGAATATCTTATCGTAATAATATGAAACAACTCTAGAAAAACAACAATTCGTTAAAATGGTCAATATACTAGTCTCTTAAAATTATCAGGATAATATGATAAAAACACTCTATATTTGCGCATATAAATAAAAGCTTTAGACGAAAACATATCAAATAGAAAGGCATCTAGTCAAGCGAGCAATCGTTTGTCGGTTTGAACTTCCACTAGGTAAATCATGCTCAAATCATAATGCATCAGTAGAAAAATTCTCTTGCATTCGCACCAGAGAGGCAAAAGATAACCTGCCTATATATGCGGCAGATGACGCCATGAGCGGGGACACCTACCGCATATATGCGGCAGAAATATTTAACCTTGAAATATATAAAGTTTATGCTCCTAAAGTTTTCAAGGAAGAACATTAATGTGATTGGGGTGAAATAATGGGAGAACAGTTAGTGTTGATGGAAGATATCGATAAATCATTCCCCGGAGTTCATGCTTTAGACCATTGTTGTTTTGAAATAAATGCTGGTGAGGTACATGCCCTTGTAGGGGAAAACGGAGCAGGAAAATCCACTCTGATGAAAGTATTGACAGGCATTTATCAAAAAGATGGAGGCAAAATTTTTTTAAATGGCAGGCAAGTTAATTTTTCAAATCCCAATGAGGCTCAAAGTGCCGGGATAGGAATGATTCATCAGGAATTGAACCTGATGCCTCATCTTACGGTAGCAGAAAATATTTTTATAGGGAAAGAGATAATGAAAGGCATTTTTATAGATCAGAAGACCATTAATCGCAGGGCAGGGAAATTGCTGAAATCGCTAAAACTCAATATCGACCCTAAAGCTAAAGTGATGGACTTATCTGTAGCTAAACAGCAGATGGTTGAGATTGCAAAAGCGCTTTCTTATGATTCTAAAATAATAATAATGGATGAGCCCACTGCTGCTTTGACTGATAAGGAGATTGAAGAGCTTTTCAGATTCATAAGGGACCTTAAGGCAAAGAATCGTGCCGTAGTTTATATAACGCATCGCATAGATGAAATATTTGTTATATCTGACAGGGTGACTGTAATGCGCGACGGGCGGTATGTAGATACGCTTGACACCAAGGAAACTGATAAAGATGCCATAATAAAAAAGATGGTGGGCCGTGTGATATACGAGCAGTCCAAAACAAAGAGTGCTGTCGGCAGTGATGCGCCGGTTGTACTTGAAGTAAAAGGACTTAAGTCAAGAGCTGTAAAGGATGTATCCTTTGAGCTTAAAAAGGGAGAGATATTAGGAATTGCAGGATTGGTAGGCGCGGGCCGTACGGAAACCGCAAGGCTCATATTTGGAGCAGATTCTAAACAAGGCGGTGAAATCTTTGTAAAAGGCAAAAAGGTGGAAATAAGTTCTCCTAGGGATGCGGTGAATAATGGCATATGCTACCTTTCTGAAGACAGAAGAAAATATGGATTGGCAGTTGATCTTTCTGTTCAGGAAAATGCGACTATGGCGTGTTTGGAAAACTTTATAGACAGGGGATTTATCAATTTTAAAAAGGAAAAAGAAGTAGCCCATGAGTACATAAAAAAGCTTGATATAAAGACCCCTTCTGTAAACCAGCTTACCAAGAATCTGTCAGGTGGCAACCAGCAAAAGGTGGTAGTAGCAAAATGGCTCATCAAAAACTGCGATATCATCATTTTCGATGAACCTACAAGAGGCATAGATGTAGGCGCAAAGAGCGAGATATATAAATTGATGAACGACTTAACAAAAGAGGGAAAATCGATCATCATGATTTCTTCTGAACTGCCCGAACTTCTTAGAATGAGCGACAGGATAGTTGTGATGTGCGAGGGCGCAAAGACAGCAGTTTTAAACATAGAAGAAGCAAATCAAGAAAATATAATGCAATATGCCACTGCAAATAACTGAAAGGAGCTATAGAAATGGAAAAGCTAGAAAGTTCAAGAAAAAAGATAGACGTTTCTAAATTTATGGCACTGGGAGCCCTGCTCTTTATCTACATATTCTTTTCGGTTTTTGGGAAAAATTTTTTCTCATCCAGCGCATTTGTAAATATACTTGATTCATCTTACTATATAGGGTTTATGGCTATTGGCGTCACTTTTGTGATTATCACAGGAGGCATAGATCTTTCACTGGGTACTGTACTTATATGTTCGGCACTTATAGGCGGCGTGGCACATAACAATTGGGGACTGCCCATGGGATTATCGCTGTTTATTTGTGTTATAGTCGGAGGATTATTTGGATTTTTGAATGGAAATCTGGTCGCCAGATTTAAATTGCCTCCTTTTGTAGCTACTCTTGGGACAATGATGATAGCACAAGGGACCGGCGCTATAGTATCAAGGGTTATGACTATAAGGTATCCTGATCTTACGAGCCCTGACGGATGGTTTAAATATGCGTTTTATAAAACAAGAGGCGGATTTCCAATAGGAATAGTTTGGCTGGTGCTGTTCTTTGCAGTTGCTTATATAATTTTAAACAAGACCAGGATAGGCCGTTATGTATTTGCCATAGGTTCAAATGAGGAGGCAATAAGGCTGTCTGGCGTGAACGTGGTCAAGTGGAAGACGATTGCATATACGATTTCCGGATTGTTTAGCGGAATGGCGGGTGTCATGTATGCCGCATCATATACCTCAATAATCCCTGCTACAGGAAATGGATTCGAATTGCTGGCAATTGCCGGAGTGGTCATAGGCGGCACATCGCTGTCGGGTGGTATAGGAAGCCTGTCAGGTACATTGATCGGCGTCTATATAATGAGCATACTAAAGCAAGGCTTGATGTCTATGAATCTTCAAGCACACTATCAAACGCTTTTTACAGGCATTGTGGTAATCATAGCAGTCATGCTGGATATCTATAGAAACAAAAAGGCAGTTTAAATTTGGAATTTGTTTGATAAGAGCTGAATTTAAAATCCACGATGCGGGTGCATCATCAGCGTATTAATATGCTGAAAAAATAAGATTATATTAAAGGGGGAAAATCTTTTATGAAAAAGTTTTTGGCAGTTCTTTTGTCGGCGATGCTGCTGGCTGCGCTTTTAGTAGGATGCGGCGGTTCCAAAGGTGCCGAAAATACAGGAGGGCAATCTTCCGGGGAAAATGGGGACACTAAAGATGATGGGAAAAAACCTTATATAGCTGTAGTTTCAAAAGGTTTTCAGCATCAATTTTGGCAGACGGTTTTGAAGGGGGCAGAAGACGCAGCTAAAAAGTACGAGGTCGATATCACATTTGAAGGACCGCCTACAGAATCGGACATAAGCACTCAAGTGGATATGCTGAACAATGCATTGTCCAAGAATCCGGATGCTATCTGCCTTGCAGCATTGGATACAAAATCCGTTATGTCACAGCTGCAGGAAACCAAATCAAAAGGAATACCAGTCATAGGTTTTGACTCTGGCGTTCCAAATCCGCCTGAAGGCTCGATAGTTTCTACAGCTGCAACCAATAATGTCGAAGCAGGCAAGCTTGCAGCAGACCAGATGTTCGAGCAGGCTGATTTTAATAAAAAAATCAAAGCTGCGACAGCTGATAATCCCGTGGTCATAGCCGTTCAATCACAGGATGCCACATCTGCATCCATACTTGACCGTACAAACGGATTTATAGATGAAATGAAAGCAAAATGCGAAGGATTATTCCCGGATGCTGTAGAAGTCGTGGGTCATGATGTATTTAAAAAACCCGCTTCAAAGCCTGCGGCAGTTACGATAAAAGTTACGGTGCCTCCATCGACGAGCTATACGGATGCACAGTCGGCAGCTCAAACCATGCTTTCCAATACAGAAAATCTAATAGGCTATTTCATGTCAAACGAAGCTTCTGTTACAGGCATGTTGGCTGCAACATCCGACGGCACGGAACTTGATCGCCAAAAGGGAAAATACAAAGACTTGATAGCAGTCGGCTTTGATGCCGGAAAACCGCAGAAGAATGCTGTTTCAAAGCAGTATTTCTACGGCTCTGTTACGCAGGATCCATATAATATAGGTTATAAGGCTATTGAACTCGCTTACAAAACAATAAAGGGTGAAAAGGTTGATCCAATAATCGATACGGGTGCTAAATTTTATACCCATGAAAATATGAATGATGAAGATATTGCTAAACTGCTGTATGATTGAAACATACATAGGAAATTTGTATAGAATCTTCAAGTGAATATATAAAGTTTTGCTAAAACAATCATGACCACTCAAAAATGAGTGGTCATGATTGTTTTAAATACCCATAATTTGTATTAATATCATATATATAATAAAGTTATATTGTATAAATAATATAGGTGCGATTTTGAAAGGGGGTTATGTTATCGTGCGTTTTAATTACAGATACGTGCTAAGCTTGATTATAGTATGTTTGATTACGGGATTGTTAACATATCATATAACAGCCAAGCATATGTATGTTGACAAGGATGAGGTTTTGGTACGGGGATTTGTTGAAAGTTTCGGCTGGGATATCGAATCTATAAAAATGGGAATGATCAGCAATATAATTGCTAGTGATAAAGATTTTTATGACTCTTTCAAGGGAAGTAACCTTGTGGGACTAAAAGCAGATATGGATCTTGATTTTACTGAAGGTCAGGGCAATTATAAAGATAAGAGAAGGATATGCACTATGACATTGAAGCAAAAGGGATTATATGAGCCTTTAAGGTGCATGGTTGGATTGTATAACGAAAGAGTTTACATTGCGGTTATACAATGCTTGGAGAGGCAGTATCCAAGGGACAAGTTCGGATGGCCAATCAATGCAGGCTATGAAAACATCTTAAATGATCTTAAACGCCAACAGTCAGGTAATGTCAAGAATGATTACAGATAGTCTAGGGTCAGGCAAACCCATTTTGTTTGTTTATGTTGAAATGTTGGTATAAATGCTATAAAATAAAGATAATTAAAACAAAAACAAATAAACTGGAGGATTTGTATGCTTGCAATTGATAGAAGAAAAAGCATAATGAAAATGCTTGTGGAATACAAAAGCGTTACAGTAAGTGAACTTTCAAAAGTATTTAAAATAACAGAGGAAACCGTAAGAAGGGATCTTGAGAAGTTAGAAAAGGACGGGCTTTTGAAAAGGACATATGGCGGCGCCGTATTGGTTGACAGCGTAACCGAAGACCTGCCTGTATCGGTCAGGGAGATATCCAATATAGAAGGCAAGGAGGCTGTGGGGAAAAAGGCTTCGGACTTAGTGGAAGACGGAGATGTACTTATGCTGGATTCCAGCACTACTGCTCTACAGGTGGCAAAGAACATAAAGAATAAGACTGTTACAGTAATTACGAATTCAGAAAAGGTTGTAATAGAACTGGCAGGTGTTCAGAACATAAAGATCATATCCACCGGAGGCACCTTAAGGCCAAGTTCCATGTCATTTGTGGGGCCACAGGCGGAAAACGCAGCGACACAGTATAACGGAGATTTGTTTTTTATGTCATGCGGAGGAATAAGCGTTTCAAAAGAGCTTACGGATACAAATGAACTTGAAGCTGAAATGAAAAAAGTGATGATGGGATGTGCACGCCATGTAGTGCTTCTCATCGATC
>CALCDS010000025.1 GCA_937900065.1 uncultured Clostridiaceae bacterium
TTAAACAGAGCCTAAAGTATAATGCTTATTCTTAAAATTAATGCAGATTTTATACTGAATATCTATATCATGACAGGCTTTGTGTAAAAGTCATATCCTCCCTTTTTAAGTTCAGGCTTTGAATAAGCCGTCACATATATGTCTGTTGATAATATATCCATTTCTATCATCTTGCTTAAATACTTGTTATTGTATTTTTTATAGTCCGCGACATTTGTGATTATGGGAAGGCTGCATTTTTTCTTTATCTCTGAAAGAAGATTCCGGCCTTTATCTGAAAAGCCGAGCACCCTTATATATTGCGGGCCTATGGTTTTGTAAAGTTCAATATCACTTTTGCGTATTCCAAGCAGAGAGTTTATGAGTATCCTTCTGATTCTGGACTCGGCATATCTTTTAGACTTTATGTTTGTTATAAGCTGCTCAATATCAAAACAGTCTATTGCAGCCTTTTTTATCCTGTTCTCCAATCCTTCGGAAACATCTGGAAGGGAAGATATCTCATATGTTGACATACGCCTTAAATTGCAAAGCATTGCATTTGTAAAATCCTCTAAAAAGACAGGACCCCTCCCGCCTGATAAGCAGGATTTAAGTATGTTTGCGGCAAAATGCGGCATATGCTTATCTATGGATTTATAATCTTTATCTTTTATTGCCCTTCTTAAGGCCCAAGCACTGGCAAAATCCTTATTTAGGGATTCATCGTTATATCCCGACTGAACTCTTTTAATCGTGTATGGTACTATTGTACTTTTAAGTCGCATAATCCATTTTATATACTCCAATCCAAGTATGTTGTTTGGAGACTTAAGCACTGTCTCAAGACAATTGCATCCGGAAATATCATTCGTGCACTTGCCTAAAGCCATGCCTTCATATTCGGCATATCTTCTTACTGCCCTCGCCCTTGCTGAAGCAAAAGAGATCCCTTTGCTTATTTCCTCTTTCAAGTATTCCCTGTATTTTGGAGGTTCTGCGTTTAATATGGATGCAATATGTTTCAACGAATCTATATCACCGGATTCGCTTCCAAAGCATATGCTGTCAACTATTCCGAGACTGTTTAAAATGGAAATCGAACCATATGCAAAAATTTCAGCGCTCTGAGCACAATATATAACAGGCAGTTCTATTACAAGATCGATTCCGGCTTTCAAAGCCATAAGGGTCCTCGACCATTTATCGATTACAGCCGGTTCGCCTCTTTGCATAAAATTGCCGCTCAATACACAAATTGAATATTCCGCTTGAGTTAAATCGCTTGAGGTATTAAAATGGTATAGGTGGCCATTATGAAAGGGATTATATTCTGAAATCAACCCGAGTATAGGCAAGTACATCACCTCAAAATAGTTTTAGGCAGTGCAATGATAATAAATTTTGATATAAGCGCTTTACAGTTAAAATATATAGCAGCTGCCTGATACAATTATAAAGCTTTGAATCAGATATATCAAAACTTTAGGATATGTTAAGGTATAAGGCGGAAAAATTTTTCTACAACCGAAAATTTTCTACTGTTGCAATATAACCGTGTATTTTACAGTATTTAATTTTATATATGGAGGGATTTATAATGGAACTAATGGAAAAAATATGGAGCAAAGCCAAGGCCGACAAAAAAAGAATAGTGTTGGCGGAAGGCACGGAGCCGAGAGTGATTGAAGCTGCTTCAAAGATAATGAAAGAAGGCCTTGCAGATATAATTCTACTCGGCGACGAAGCAGAAATAAAAAAACTGGCAAAGGAAAAGAATGCAGATATAGAAAGTGCTAAGATAATAAATCCTACTCTTTCAAAAAAATTCGATGAATATGCCAGCAAATTTTATGAGCTGAGGAAAAAGAAGGGCATGACACCCGAAAAAGCCAGAGAAACTTTAAAAAATGTGCTTTATTTCGGAACCATGATGGTTAAGTTTGGTGATGCCGATGGAATGGTGGCAGGCTCAATAAATACTACAGGCGATCTTTTAAGGCCTGCTTTTCAAATCATAAAAACAGCTCCTGGGATTTCCGTGGTGTCAAGCACATTTATCATGATTATCCCAAATAAGCAGTATGGAAAAGACGGAGTCATGCTTTTTGCGGATTGCGCGGTAAATCCTGATCCTGATTCGGATGAGCTTGCATCGATTGCGCTTTCAACTGCAAAAACTGCAAAAACATTGGTAGGCATGGAGCCAAACATAGCTATGCTTTCATTCTCGACAAAGGGAAGCGCCAGCCATGAGCTTGTTGATAAGGTCGTTGAGGCAACAAAGAAAGCCAAGGAATTGGCGCCTGATTTAAATATCGATGGTGAACTTCAAGCAGATGCGGCAATCGTTGAAAAGGTAGCAGCCCTAAAAGCTCCTGGAAGCACTGTGGCAGGACATGCAAATGTGTTGGTATTTCCTGACCTTCAAGCCGGAAATATAGGCTATAAGCTCGTACAAAGGTTGGGAGGCGCACAGGCTATAGGCCCTGTAAATCAGGGACTTGCAAAACCTGTAAATGATCTTTCAAGAGGATGCAGCTCTGATGATATAGTAAATGTGGTAGCGATAACTGCTGTACAAGCACAGAATTTATAATCATAAAGGAGAAAAACAGATGAAGATATTGGTGGTTAATTGTGGCAGTTCTTCTCTTAAGTATCAGCTTATCGATATGGATGGGGAGATAGTACTTGCAAAAGGGTTGGTAGAGAGAATCGGTATTAAGGGCTCTAAATTAACTCATAGGCCGGCAGGAAAAGAAAAAGTTGAAATAGATGAATTTATACCCGATCATAAAACCGGAATAAAAATGGTGCTTGATGCACTTGTCGATAAAAAACACGGCGTAATCAATTCAATGTCTGAAATATCAGCTGTTGGCCATAGGGTACTGCATGGAGGAGACAAATATACGAAATCGGTTTTAATAACGCCCGATGTTTTAAATGCTGTAAAGGTCTGTGCAGCCCTCGCACCGCTGCATAATCCCGCAAGCCTCATAGGCATAAATGCTTGCAGGGCTTTGATGCCGAACATACCTATGACGATCGTGTTTGATACGGCATTTCACCAAACTATGCCTGATTACGCTTATATGTATGCGCTTCCTTATGAATTATATGAAAAATATAACATAAGAAGGTATGGCTTTCATGGTACATCCCACAGGTATGTTTCAAATGAGGCTGCAAAGATGCTGAACAGACCGTATGACAAGTTGAAAATAATAACATGCCATCTCGGGAATGGATCAAGTGTTGCTGCAGTTTCAAACGGAAAATGTGTGGACACAAGCATGGGATTGACTCCTCTTGAAGGACTTGTCATGGGCACGAGATGCGGAGACATAGATCCGGCTATAATTCCTTATCTTGTAACCAATCTTGGAATCAGCGTTGAAGAGGTAAATAAAATCATTTATAAAAAATCCGGCTTTTTAGGGCTTTCAGGGATAAGCAGTGATTCAAGAGACCTTGAAGCGGCTGCTGAAAAGGGAAATAAGAGAGCGCTGCTTACATTGAATGTATTCTATTATGGAGTCAAAAAATACATCGGAGCATATGCCGCCGCAATGAATGGTGTTGATGTATTGGTGTTTACTGCCGGCATAGGCGAGAATTCGTCTCATGCAAGGGAATGCATATGCGAGAGAATGGATTACCTTGGAATAAAGATAGACAAAGAGAAGAATAAAATAAAAGGCAAAGCTGTTGACATAAGCTCTGCAGACTCAAAGGTAAAGGTGCTTGTTATTCCGACGAATGAAGAGCTTTTGATCGCAAGGGACACAAAGAAGATAGTTGAGAATCTTTAGAGATTCAAAGCTTATCATGCCATACAGCCTATAAACATTCATTAGCAAAATGCTGCTGCCGAAATAGCTTGACTTTTTAAGCACCAGTTTATATAATTATTCTGTCGTGTATTTGAGGTGAGCCAATGAAAATCAATGTCTCAAACGTTTTGCGGAATTTAGATTCAAGGGCAGAAGCGTCAGGTGAGGTTTTGGTTTCTCATATAGATTACATGGGAGAGGATATACGCGTAAACAAACCCATAAAAGTGAGCGCAGTTGCAGTGAATAACGGCAGGGACATATCGCTTACGGGGAAGATAAAAGCAGATCTTACGCTCAAGTGCTCAAGATGTTTAAAAGATTTTGAATATGTGCTTGAGACTGAGTTTGAGGAGAAGCTTTCAAAAGAGTCCGGAAATGATGATGCGATTCACTTTGAAGGTGAAATTGTAGACCTTACCGATATAGTGTTGAATAACATATTGCTGTCCTTACCGATGAAACCGGTGTGCAGAGAAGATTGCAAGGGCCTTTGCCCTAAGTGTGGCAGTGATATGAACATTGATAAATGCAGATGCGCAGAAAAAGACATAGACCCGAGATTTTCTGTTTTAAAAGACCTTTTTAAAGGCGACTAAGGAGGTGTAATGATGGGTAATCCTGCAAGAAGATTTTCAAAAGCAAGAACAGCGAGAAGAAAAGCTAACTGGAAGCTTGATTTACCAGGTATAGTTGAATGCCCGCAGTGTCATGAGCCGATGCTTTTCCATAGGGTATGTAAAAACTGTGGTTATTATAGGGGTAAATCCGTAGTGGATGTAGACAATAAATAACTTTATGCTTTTATAATAAATCTTTTAAGCCTTTATTTTTTTTGAAAAGTGGCCATGCTGAATGTGGCCGCTTTTATTTTTGGGCTATAATAAAATATGATATTAATTTTTGAGTAATCCGAGTGAACAGGATGATCAAAAATCAAAATTTATGTTAAACAGGACTTTATTTTTTAATCATATATTATTAAGGAGGTGCGGTCCATGAAAATTATTGTGGATGCTATGGGCGGAGATAATGCTCCTTACGCGATCGTCAAAGGATGTGTGGATGCTGTAAACCAGTATGGATTAGATGTTTTGCTGACAGGGGATTATGATGCTGTTAAGGAGGAACTGGGAAAGTATACTTACCCGAAAGACAGTATACAAATAGAGCGTACAACCGAAGTGATATCCAATAATGAACATCCGGTTATGGCTGTCAGAAGGAAGAAGGATTCTTCACTGGTGGTCGGGTTGAAGCTTCTAAAAGAGGGATTGGGTGATGCCTTTATCTCAGCAGGAAGCACCGGAGCTTTGCTGACCGGAGCTACCCTTATAACGGGAAGGATAAAGGGAATAAACCGGCCTGCGCTAGCTCCCCTTCTGCCTGGGAAAAACGGAGCCTTCATGATAATAGATGTGGGAGCGAATGTCGATTGCAAACCCATAAACCTGCTGCAATTTGCATTGATGGGAAGCATTTATTTTAAAAGTGTCATGAATGTTGACAATCCTAAAATAGGTCTGGTCAACAATGGTGCTGAGGAGGAAAAGGGCAACGAACTTACAAAAGCCGCCCATGCTTTACTTAAAAAAGAAAAAGGTATAAACTTTGTGGGAAACATTGAACCAAGGTATATAACCGAAGGTGACATCCAGGTTGTCGTGTGCGACGGGTTTGTCGGAAACGCCATGCTTAAAACATTTGAGGGCTCGGCATCGCTTATATTTGGTTCATTAAAGGAGGAACTTACATCTTCGGCTGTTTCAAAACTTGGGGCGCTCATCTTAAAGCCGTCGTTTTCAAGGCTCAAAAAGAAATTCGATTATACTGAATATGGGGGAGCCCCGTTTTTAGGCGTGAATGGAGGAGTAATAAAAGCGCATGGAAGCTCAAATGACAAAGCCATAAAGAATGCTGTAAGACAGGCAAAGCTGTTTTTAGAAAACAAAGTGGTTGAAAAGATAAAAGACAGCGCGAAATCTTATGATGATACAGCTGAGGGGCCGTCCGATAAAATAAAAAAATGAATATGTGGATAAAATACCTTTGAAATGTTCCAAAAAACCATAAGATGCAGCAGATTGCATTGCATTTTTATGCAGCAGTAATAAAGGCTTGACAACAAGACAAGTAATAAATATTGACGGCATGATGGTTATGTAATATTATCATTATATAAAAAATCTTCCATGATAGGGAAATAGTGAAGGGAGGTGAATTTGATGATATTTGATAAAGTAAAAGAGATAATTGTTGAACAACTGGGAGTTGACCCTGATGATGTTACTTTGGAATCATCATTTATCGATGACCTAGGCGCTGATTCCCTTGATATAGTTGAATTAATAATGGCTCTTGAAGAAGAGTTTGATATTGAAATACCTGATGAAGAGGCGGAAAAATTCCCCACTGTCGGAGATGTAGTTAACTATATTAAAGAACATACTGATAAAGAATAATCTGCAAAGTCCCGAAAAATTTCGGGGCTTTGAGCTATAAGCTGTATAGTTTTTCAAGGAGAGATTACATGAATAAAATTTCTAAAAAAAGAAAAGAACTGCTTTTGGAACTTGAACAAAAGCTGGGCTACACTTTTTCAAAGTTATATCTGCTTGACAGGGCCCTAACTCACAGTTCATATGCAAACCAGGAAGGGCTTTCATATGTAGAACATAATGAAAGGCTTGAGTTTCTGGGTGATTCCGTGCTTAGCATCGTGATAAGTGAGCATATATTCAAAAAATACAAAACCAAACCTGAAGGCAAACTTACAAGGATACGCGCCGGGATTGTGTGTGAGTCGTCACTTTATGAGTGCGCCAAAGGCATAGATCTTGGAAAATATATGCTTATTGGAAAAGGTGAAGAGATGACGGGCGGGAGGACGAGGGTCTCGATACTCGCAGATGCGTTTGAAGCTGTCATTGCTGCCATATATATCGACGGAGGGCTTGATAAAGTTAGGGATTTTGTTATCAGGAGCCTGTCAAAGTCAATCAAAGGTGCTGTAAAAGATAGGCTCATGAACGACTATAAGACAGAGCTCCAGGAGATAGTGCAAAGAGAACAGGGCTCGATCATAGAATATAAAGTCACAGGTGAAGACGGGCCTGATCACGATAAAGTTTTCTATGTGGCGGTTGACGTAAACGGCAGGACCGTGGGCAATGGCCATGGAAAAAGCAAGAAGGAAGCCGAACAGGAAGCTGCAAAGTCTGCCATATCTCTTATGAGTGAAAAAAAATGAAAAATCATTATATAATACCTATTTTTGTACCGCATAAGGGCTGTCCGCACAGCTGCGTATTCTGCAATCAAAAGGAAATAACAGGACAGATGGATGATGTTGACGACGTATTTGTTGAAAGAGAAATAGCAAAGTATCTAAATACCATACCTAAGAGTGCAAGCACAATAGAGCTCTCGTTTTTTGGAGGAAGTTTTACAGGAATTCCGATCGATGAGATGATAAGCCTTTTAAAACCGGCTAAAAGAGCCTTGGATGAAGGCAAGATAGATGCAATAAGGTTGTCTACAAGGCCTGATTATATAGATGATTTTATATTGCAAACCCTCAAAAAATATGGTGCATCTATAATAGAGCTCGGAGTGCAATCAATGGATGAGGAAGTGCTGTCTAAGTCAAGGAGAGGGCATAGCGTTGAGGATGTATATAGGGCATCTTCTTTGATAAAGGAGTATGGATTTAGATTGGGGCTTCAGATGATGGTCGGTCTTCCAGGAGACGATTTTAAGAAGGACATCCATACGGCTGATGAGTTTATTAAAATAAATCCTGAAATGGTCAGGATTTATCCATCGCTGGTTATAAAAAATACTATGATGGAGCAAATGTATAAGAAAGGTGAGTACAAGCCACTTTCTGTTGACGAAGCAGTAGAAATATGCACTAGTTTGTATTTGAAATTTGTAGCAAATGATATAAACGTAATAAGAATGGGGCTTCAGCCAACCGAAAACATAAACCTCGGCAAGGACGTGATATCAGGTCCTTTTCATCCTTCTTTCAGGGAACTTGTTGAATCAGTGTTGATGAATGATATGATATTGTATTCATACAAAAAATTAGGCAGCGCCAGCATGGATATATTCATAAATCCAAAATCGATTTCAAAACTTTATGCCGACAAAAAAAGATATTTCAATGAAATGTTGAATATGATTGAAAGACCCAAAGTGAAAGTCAAGGCTGAGGAAGGCATGCCGTATGATACAATCACTATTCATACCGACGACGGAAGTCTAAATATGTCAATAAAAGATTACTCCAACATAGTCTGTAAAAAGAGGAATTTTTAACCATAGGGCGAATATAGTATATTATACTGCTTACCGTTTATTCAGATGTCTATGTGGGAGGTATACTGTATGGACGTTTTAAAAGTATCAGCACAGTCACAACCGAAATCTGTCGCAGGTGCTCTTGCCGCTGTTTTAAGAGAAAAATCGATAGCCGAACTCCAGGCCGTAGGCGCAGGAGCAGTCAATCAGGCTGTTAAAGCGATCGCTATTACGAGGGGGTTTGTTGCGCCGAACGGAATCGATCTTGTAGTAGTGCCGGCATTTGCAGAGATCAGTATTGATGGAGAAGAGAGGACGGCAATCAAATTCATAGTTGAACCAAGGTGATTGATCATCTATTAAAAGGATGATGTGCCAGTTGTAATAGCTTGCTTCAGGCATAATTAAATAGTATGTTATATGCGCTTTTCAATTAAGGAGCATGTGTTTGTAAAGAGCCTACCGCTTGGCAGGCTTTTTTAATTGGCAGGCAATCAAATTTATCATGGCTGTTTGACAATATATGGCCTTAAATTTAAAATATTACTATATGTATCGGCTTTTAAATAGAGTGAAAGATACGGTTTTATATGGAGGAATTGCTATGAGTATGAAACGCAAGCATAAAGAGCTTATTATAAAGATAATCATAATAATTATTTTGATAGTTTTTATTGTACCGTTAATCGGTTTAAACATGTTTTTACAAAAATGATTAAGGGGTGCTGAATTTGTATCTTAAAAGAGTGGAGGCAAAGGGATTTAAATCATTTGCAGACAAGATTGAAATGGAATTCAATAAAGGCATTACCGCAGTGGTAGGACCCAACGGCAGCGGCAAAAGCAATATTTCAGATGCTGTAAGATGGGTTTTAGGTGAGCAGAGCGCAAAGAATCTCAGGGGTTTGAAGATGGAGGACATCATATTTTCAGGGACCAATACCAGAAAGCCTCTCGGATTTGCCGAAGTTTCTATTACGATCGACAACTCCGACAATATGCTGCCTGTGGAATATACTGAAATAACGGTTACCAGAAGGATGTATCGTTCAGGTGAGAGTGAATATTATATCAACGGCACCAGCTGCAGGCTCAAGGATATAAATGAACTCTTTATGGATACAGGTGTAGGCAAAGATGGATACTCTATAATAGGCCAGGGCAGGGTGGATGAAATAATAAATAAAAGGCCTGAAGAAAGACGTGAGATATTTGAAGAAGCTGCAGGCATTGTAAAATATAAGACAAGAAAGCTTGAGTCTGAAAAAAAATTGGAATCCACTGAACAGAATATATTAAGGATAGAAGATATAATAAGAGAACTTGAGGACCAATTAAATCCTTTATATGAGCAATCCGAAAAAGCAAAAAAATATCTGAATATGAGAGAAAGGCTTAAAGTGCTTGAGCTCAACATATTCATGAGGAATATAGAAAAACTCAGAAAGGAAGATAAGGATTCTTCTGAAAATATTTCGGAACTTGAAGATGAACTTCTTGATACCAACCGCAAGAATGCAAGGCTGGAGAGCGACCATTCAGAGCTCAAGGAAAAAATTGAAAAAGAGTCAGAACTCATTGAAAAGATCCAAAATGATTTGCATACGGCTGACAATGATTTAGAAAGGCTCCAAGGTGAAAACAATGTATTAAATGAAAAGGTATCCAACATAGATACGAATATGTCAAGGTTTGACGAGGAAATAGCCGGCCAGAGGGAAAGAATAAATAAACTGATGACAGCTGTTAAAGCTGATGAGGATAAGCTTTTAGAATACAATACCAGTTTGGATGATAATGTTAAACAGCTCAATCTTAAAACCGGTTCACTGGATGATGTCAAAAAAAGCATCGGTGAAAAGGAAAAGTACATAGATGACATGGAATCTCAAATAATTGAAACAATGAACAGCATTTCTGAAAAGAAGAGTTCAATAAACAGCCTGAATGCATTCATAAATAATGCCGATAAAAGAAAAAGCCAGATAGTACATGAAAAGTCTGAAAATGAAAAGAAAAAGGAAGAACTTGAAGCCAGACTCGTTGAAATTGAAAATCAAATAAAACATGATACAAAAGAATATCAATTCTTAAAGGACAACATCAAATCGCTGGATAAGGAAGTCATTGATGAGTCCAATGCCAAGAGAGCCCTGCAAAAAGATATATTTGAGTTGAACGGCAAAATACAATCCAGCGAGGCAAGGCACAGGGCTTTAAGCGAAATGGAAGCCGAATTTGAAGGATACAACAGAAGCGTGCGGGAGATAATGAAGCTTAAGGCAAGAAGGCCTGTTTTTGGTATATGCGGGGTCGTTGCGGATATAATAAAGGTACCTAAGGAATATGAAACAGCCATTGAGGTTGCACTAGGCCCTGCACTTCAGGATATTGTGACTGAAGATGAATATGCTGCCAAGAACTCTATATCATATCTTAAGGAAAACAAATTCGGACGTGCCACATTTTTGCCTCTGACCACCATTCGAGGCCGCAGCCGGATTCGTGATGAACAGGCCATTAAGCTTAAGAAAGGATTCATAGGCTTTGCAAATGAAGTTGTAGAATATGATAGGAAATATATAAATATAATATCGAGCCTTTTGGGAAGAGTCATTGTTGCAGATAATATAGACGACGGCATGATTATAGCTAAATCCATAAATTACTCGATCAGGATAGTGACATTGGAAGGCGATGTCATAAATGCCGGCGGATCGTTCACAGGGGGAAGCCTCGGGCATAAGGCTTCGGCTTTTTTGGGCAGAAAAAGAGAAATCAAAGAATTGGAAAAAGATATTGAGAGGTTCAAAGCTTCCCTTTCAAAGTTGAATGAAAGGCTATCGCTTATAAATAACAAGATAGCTTCGATAGAGAGCAATTTGAAGCAGTCGGATCAGAAAAAACAGGCCCTTGAGACTAAAATATCGGTATCGAAAAATAATTATACAATGTTGAAAGCACAGTCTTCTAAACTGGATGAAGATCTTAAAAATATTGAGATCGAATCAAATGAACTCGATTCCGAAAAAGATGAGATGGTATCCAAGCTTGAACAGGAATCAAAGAAGCTTCATGAGCTTGAAACCAAGAACAATGATATATCGGCAAATGTGCAGTCCGAACAATCCAAAATGAAGGACATACTAAGTGCAAAAGAGAGTATTTCATCAGAGATCACATCCATAAAAATAAAGGTCGCTGAAATAAAGCAGAACGTTATTTCGATAGAAAACAGGATATCTGATTCTAAGGCTGAAATTGAAAAATGCAATAATCTGATTTCAATTAAAAACGATATGAAAGTCAAGTGTGAAAAGGAAAAGGAAGATGTGTCGTCTGAAATAAAAAAGATAAAATTGTCTGAAGGCTCGATAATTAAGAAAAGTGAGTCATTGAACAAAGAGCTTGAGGCCATGTATAAAGAGAAGCAGAATAATGCCTTGTTAATCGACGATATGGAAAAGAATATGAAAGAGTACGGCAAATCTGCAGCAATACTTCAGTCGCAGATACATAAATTGGAGATACAGAATGCAAAGTTGAAAATGGAAATGGAAAATCTTCAGAATAAAATATGGGAGGATTATGAGATAAGCTATGCAGCTGCTCAGGAATATAAGATAGAGATTGAAAGCATCGGCAAGGTCACAAGTGAGGTAAGCGGGATAAAGGAATCCATAAGAAAGCTCGGCAGTGTCAATGTAGGCGCGATAGATGAATATAAGAGGGTTAAAGAAAGATATGAGTTTTTGAAAAAGCAGGACCATGATCTTAAAGACGCCGAGGATTCCCTGAAAAAAGTCATTGCCGAAATCACTGAAAAGATGAAAGTACAGTTTGCAAAGAATTTTGCAGTGATAAATGATAATTTCAACCAAGTGTTTACCGAATTATTTGGAGGCGGAAGGGCCAAACTGATACTCGTAGACAGCGATAATGTGCTTGAAAGCGGCGTGGATATCGTGGCCGAACCCCCGGGCAAAAAGCTTCAAAGCCTCACATTGCTTTCAGGCGGCGAAAAGGCGCTTACGGCAATTGCGCTTCTTTTTGCAATACTTAAAATGAAGCCTTCTCCATTCTGCATACTCGATGAAATCGAAAGCGCACTTGATGACATAAATGTAGCGAGGTTTGCTAACTTCTTAAAGAAATTATCTGACAGCACGCAGTTTATAGTTGTAACTCATAGAAAAGGGACCATGGAGATTGCAGATATATTATACGGGGTTACAATGGAGGAAAAAGGGGTATCCAAATTGGTTTCAGTAAAATTGATGGAGAAAGCAAGCTAGAGGAGTGATACTTTTGAGCAAAGAAAAAAAATTTTTTTCAAAATTACTGTCAGGACTCTCAAAGACGCGATATACGGTAACGTCGAGAGTGGAGGAGCTTTTAAAATTAAGCGGCAGCATAAATGATGAGCTTTATGACGAACTTGAAGAAATATTGATAACATCTGATTTGGGAGTAAAATCTACAACTGAAATAATCGATAAATTGAAATCAAAAGTAAAAGAGGAGAAGATAAATAATCCATCAGAGGTCAAAGATGTATTGAAAGGCATAATATGCGATATACTTGAGGAAAGCGAAAATAAACCTTATGTAAAGTTTCCTATGATAATCCTGGTTGTCGGAGTAAATGGCGTAGGAAAGACCACCACAATAGGAAAGCTGGCCTCAAAATTCAAAAACGAGGGTAAAAAAGTGCTTCTTGCTGCAGGCGACACTTTCAGGGCTGCGGCGATAGATCAGCTCTCTATATGGGGAAATGATATAGGAGTGGATGTGATAAAGCAGCATGAGGGTTCCGATCCTGCGGCAGTTATATATGATGCTATGCAGGCTGCAAAATCCAGAAAGGTGGATGTACTCATATGCGACACCGCGGGGAGGCTCCACAATAAAAAGAATCTCATGGATGAACTTAAAAAGATAAACAGGATAATTGAGAGAGAATATCCTGATAGCTTTAAAGAGACATTGCTGGTTTTGGATGCTGCAACCGGACAGAATGCTGTAAATCAGGCCAGGGAATTTAAGGAAGCTTGCGATATAACCGGAATAGTTCTTACAAAGTTGGATGGTACTGCAAAGGGAGGTATAGTTGTCGCCATAAAGGAAGAACTTGGCATGCCTATAAAATATATAGGCGTTGGCGAGGGGATAGACGATTTGCAGGAATTCGATCCATCATCATTTGTGGAAGCACTTTTCGGTGATGTTAAGTAAAAATACTTGACAGTGTGGCGCCAATCTGGTAACATTTTAATGTTCAATCGATATTGGTCGGGGATTAATTATGGTAGATAAAATACTTGAAATAAGTTTGCTCTATGATTTTTATGGCTCTCTGCTTACAAACAAGCAAAAAGATGTAATCGAGCTGTATTATGGCGATGATTTATCTTTAGGAGAGATATCCGAAACTATAGATATTTCAAGACAGGGAGTATATGATCTTATAAAGAGAAGCGAAAAACAGCTTTATTATTATGAAGATAAGCTTAAGCTTGTTGAAAGATTCATGGAGCAGAAAAAGAAAATAAAAAAAGCATATGAACTTTTAGACAGTTTGGGCAAGAGCGATAAAATAGACAGTATCAAAGAATTGCTAAGTGAAGTGTTGTAAGTCTGAAAAGAGTGGCCGCTAACACTTAATTGGGGACGCTCTTTTGCGGAATAAGGAATGGAGACATTCTTCAACCCCAGAGCTCGGCTCAAGAGAGAAGAGTGTCCCCTAACATCTAAAAAAACGTTCCCAAACATCTAAGGAGGTTGGATAATGGCTTTTGAAAGTCTGACCAACAAACTTCAGGAAACATTTAAAAAATTAAAAGGCAAAGGAAAGCTTAACGAAAAAGACGTAAAAAGCGCAATGAGAGAAGTAAAGCTGGCGCTGCTGGAAGCCGACGTAAACTATAAGGTGGTAAAGGAGTTTGTAAGCAAAGTAAGCGAAAGGGCCATAGGCTCTGAAGTCATGGAAAGCTTGACCCCGGGACAGCAGGTCATAAAGATAGTCAATGAAGAGCTTGTATCGCTCATGGGAAATGATGAGAGCGGCATCAACTTTTCCAAAACGCCGCCTACAAAGATATTATTGGTTGGGCTGCAGGGCGCCGGAAAAACCACGATGGCGGGCAAACTTGGACAGTATCTATCCAAACAGGGGAAGAAGCCGCTTTTGGCTGCATGTGATGTATACAGGCCGGCTGCAATAAAACAGCTTCAGGTAGTGGCTTCCCAATTAAAACTGCCTTCATTCACAATGGGCGATAAAAATGATCCTGTGGATATAGCAAGAGCATCAGTGAGCTATGCCGTTAAAAATAATAATGATGTGGTCATAATCGATACTGCAGGAAGGCTTCAGATAGATCAGGACATGATGAATGAGATTGTAAACATAAAGGATGCTGTAGAGCCTGAAGAGATACTTTTAGTCGTTGACTCAATGACAGGTCAGGATGCAGTCAATGTGGCCGAAGCCTTCAATGAAAAGCTTGATATAACAGGTGTCATATTGACTAAACTTGACGGTGATAGCAGAGGCGGAGCTGCGCTTTCGGTAAGATCTGTAACCGGGAAACCTATAAAATTTGCAGGAGTCGGCGAAAAACTTACTGACATAGAAGTTTTTCACCCCGATAGGATGGCTTCAAGGATACTTGGAATGGGTGATGTTCTAAGCTTGATTGAAAAAGCCCAGGAAACAATCGATGAGAAAAAGGCATTGGAACTTTCTAAAAAGATGATAAAACAGGAATTCACATTCGATGATTTCCTGGATCAGATGAATCAAGTTAAAAAGATGGGCTCTTTGAATGATTTGATGGCAATGATTCCTGGAATAGACAAGTCAATGTTAAAAGATGTAAAGATCGATGACAAGGAAATAGCTCATATAGAGGCAATCATCAAATCTATGACAAAAGAAGAAAGAAAAAATCCTTTGCTTCTTAAAAACGGAAGCAGGAAAAAGAGGATCGCACTTGGAAGCGGCACAAAGATACAGGAAGTAAACAAGGTGATAAAGCAGTTTGAAGAAGGACAGAAGATGATGAAGCAGTTTTCAGGGATGATGAAGAAACCAGGAAAAGGGAAACTCAAACTTCCTTTTTCATGGAAATAAATGAGATGGATTCTCGTGAAACTTTGTGCGGCGGAAAACCTAACTTGCAAAGGTCAAGGGAGAATCAACAGCACAATCGAATTCTCGTGGTAACAAAAGAAGGAGGTGAATTACATGTCAGTAAAAATAAGGCTTAAAAGGATGGGAGCCAAGAAGGCGCCGTTCTATAGGGTGGTTGTTGCAGATTCAAGATCTCCAAGGGATGGAAGGTTCATTGAGGAAATAGGTTATTATAATCCCATAACAGAACCTACAACAATAAAAATCGATGAAGAGAAAGCAAAGAAATGGTTAAAAACAGGAGCTCAACCTTCCGATACAGTAAAAAGGTTATTTGAAAAAGCCGGAGTTATTGCTAAAGCAGAAGGCGAAAGCAAATAATGCTTGAACTGGGGGTGTAAATAATGAAAGAGTTGGTGGAAATAATAGCAAAAGCTCTTGTCGACGACCCAGACAGTGTTCAGGTAAATGAAATAACAGGAGAACAATCTGTTATATTAGAATTAAAGGTTGCCCCTGAAGATATGGGAAAAGTTATAGGAAAGCAGGGAAGGATTGCAAAGGCAATCAGGGCTGTCGTAAAAGCTGCTGCAGCAAAGGAAAATAAAAGGGTTGTGGTTGAAATAATATAGAGGAAAGTGTATGCTTTTCCTCATGCCTTGATTTTGTGATTAAAGATAAGTTAATTGGGGGGCACATCTCCCATCTCATTTTTTGATTTGTGATGGAGTGTGTCCTTTTAATTTGAGAGGTGGATTATGGTCTGCGATTATTTAAGGATAGGAAAGATAATAAATACCCGGGGCATAAAAGGCGAGTTTAAGGTATTGCCTCTGACAGATGACATATCGAGGTTTGATGACCTAAAATATGTATTGATAGATGATGATATGCTCATGAAGGCCGATGTGGAGTATGTCGGGTACTATAAGGGACTGGTATTTTTAAAGCTGAAGGGTATAGACGACATAAATGATGCTGAAAAATATAAGGGCATGTATCTGCTTGTGGCACGCAAGGATGCTATAAAACTTCCTGAAGGCCGTTACTTTATATGCGACATAATAGGGCTTGAAGTATATGATATAAAGCTCGGCTTTTTGGGGACCATAACAGATGTGATAACAACAGGAAGCAATGACGTATATGACGTAAAAAATAAAGATAAGGAAATACTCGTGCCGGCGCTTAAAACCGTGGTCAAGAAAATAAATATCGAGCAGGGAAAAGTTGTTGTTGAACTGCCGGAGGGACTCATATAATGGAAATCGATATTTTGACATTGTTTCCTGAAATGTTTGCCCCGCTTGATTACAGCATAATAAAAAGGGCCAGGGATAAGGGCATTGTTTCGATAAACATATATAATATAAGGGATTTTACAAAAGATAAGCATAGGAAAGTGGATGATTACCCTTATGGCGGAGGATCAGGCATGGTTATGGCTGCAGACCCCATATACAGTGCATTAGAGAGTGTGATCAAAAATGGAGAAGAAAATCCATATGTAGTGCTCATGGGACCGGAAGGCCGGGTATTTAACCAGCATATCGCAAAGGAGCTTTCAAAAAAGGCCAGGCTAATACTGATATGCGGACACTATGAGGGCGTGGATGAAAGAATAAAACCGGCCGTAAGCGACGAGATATCTATAGGCGATTATGTGCTTACCGGAGGCGAGCTCGCCTCCATGGTTGTGACGGATGCAGTATGCAGGATGATTCCGGGAGTGCTGTCTTCGAGCCAAAGTTTCGAAGAGGAATCATTCTATGACGGGCTTTTGGAATATCCTCAATATACGCGGCCGGAAATATATAGGGGCATGAAGGTGCCTGAGATACTTTTAAGCGGGTACCATGAGAAGATACGGCTGTGGAGAAGATACCAGTCATTGAAACGCACTTTAAGCAAAAGGCCTGAACTGGTCGACATGAAAAAACTATCAAAAGAGGATAAGAAGCTCATAGATAAGATAAAATCCGGAGATGAAAACATTTAATTATTGCATAATGATATTTGATATGCTATAATGACAAAGTGTTATTACGGGCGGTCCTCTGACGGCATGATCGTGCATGAACGTCTACGATGGAAGGAGGGAAATTTCATGGATATATTGAAAGAAATCGAAGCTGAACAGATGAAGCAAAATGTACCCGCTTTTCGTGTGGGTGATACGGTAAAAGTATCGTTGAAGGTAAAAGAAGGAAATAGAGAAAGGACCCAGGTATTCGAGGGTACCGTCATAAAAAGGCAGAATGGCAGTGTTAGGGAAACATTTACAGTAAGAAGGATTTCTTATGGAGTAGGTGTTGAAAAGACTTTTCCTTTACATTCTCCTGTTGTTGAGAACATAGAGGTTGTAAGAAAAGGCAAGGTAAGAAGGGCAAAGCTCTACTATCTGAGAGAGAGAGTAGGAAAGGCTGCCAAGGTTAAGGAAAAAGTTTTGAAATAGGCGATAAAGGGACTGTTTAAACAGTCTCTTTTTTGATGTATATTTTAAATAGTAAAGATGATATGAAACAATAATATTTTATTGATAGGGTGATATTATGGACATACATTGGTACCCGGGCCATATGGTCAAAGCCAAAAAAGATATTGAAAATTCTCTTAAACTTGTGGATATAGTGATTGAGCTCCTTGACGCTAGGATACCGAGGAGCAGCAGAAATCCGGATATAGACGATATGTGCCGGAATAAATATAGAATCATAGCACTTAACAAGAGCGACCTTTCCGATAAAGATGCAAACGCTGCATGGAATAAATACTTTACCGATAAAGGCCTTATATGCATCCAAATCGATTCGCTATCCGGAAAGGGCGTAAGAAACATCGTAAAGTCAATGAACAATCTTTTTAAAGACAGGGATAAAAAGTTAAAAGACAAGGGCATAGTATCAAAGCCTATAAGGGCGCTTGTAGTTGGAATACCGAATGTTGGGAAATCTTCGCTTATAAACAGGCTTTCAGGAAGGACAAGTGCCAAAACCGGGAATAAACCCGGAGTCACTATGGGCAAGCAATGGATAAAGATAGGAGGCAGTCTTGAACTTTTGGATACTCCGGGAATACTTTATCCTAAGTTTGAAAATGATGAAGCCGGATTGAACCTTGCATTTACCGGTGCCATAAAAGACGAAGTCATAAACAGGGAAGAGCTTGCAGTAAAGCTCATCAAACGTTTGAAGGAAGTCTCTCCAGGAAGTCTTGTCAGCAGATATAAGATAAAAGATATTGAAAGCGAACCTCTTGATATATTGAATCAGATTGGAGATAGAAGGGGCTGTATTATACGTGGAGGAAATATTGATATAGAAAAGGCTTCGAATATATTGATAGATGAATTCAGGTCTGGAAAGCTTGGAGCGATATCGCTTGAAAGGCCATAGGGGGATATTATGGACTATTTAAATATGCCGGTTGATGAAGTTAAAAAAATCGTGCTTGGCATGGACCTAAACAACAAGAAAAAGGCAATAGATGACCTCGAATGCGACAGCAGGAGAGGAATCATAAATCTAGTCAAGAGGTTAAGAAAGGAAATTGAGGACCATAATATTGAAATAGAAAGGATATTAAAGCTAAAGGAATATGAATATAAATATTTTAAAAAGGGTGCAAAATACATAGCAGGTATAGATGAGGTGGGCAGAGGCCCTCTAGCCGGTCCTGTATATGCATCAGCTGTGATATTCGATATGGATTGCATAATAGAAGGCATAAACGATTCCAAAAAATTGAGCCCTCAAAAGCGGAAAGAGCTGTACAAGGAGATTAAAGCAAAAGCATTGTGCTATGCTACAGGGTGGTGCGATGAAAAGACTATAGACCGCATAAACATATTGAATGCTACATATGAAGCTATGAGGCAGGCAATAGGAAAATTAAGCATAAAACCCCAGGTCATACTTGTGGATGCGATCAGGATCCCTAAAATAAATATATTCCAGGTCCCAATAGTAAAGGGAGATGCTCTTTCTTTCTCAATAGGTGCTGCTTCCATAGTTGCAAAAGTCGAGAGGGATGAATTTATGGATGAACTTCACAAACGATATCCTGTATATAATTTTGCATCAAATAAGGGATATGGCACAAAAGAACATATAGAAGCCATAAAAAATTACGGGCCATGCCCAGTACATAGGAAGTCTTTCATACGCAATATAGTTTAGAACATGGCACCAAAAGGAGGATTTATGTATTCCAGCAGGCGCAAAGGCGATATAGGCGAGCAGGCTGCTTTTGATTATCTCATAAATAGCGGATATATCATACTTGATAGGAATTTCAGGACAAAGTATGGCGAGATAGACATAATCGGCAAGGATAACGGCTATATTGCATTTGTAGAAGTAAAATCACGGCATGATTTTAAAATGGGTTTTCCATGTGAAGCTGTAAACAAAAGCAAGCAGCAAAGAATTGCCCGAATGGCCCTGCTTTATATAATGAAGAAAAAGCTTTATAATTATGATTTCAGGTTCGATGTGGTAGAAATCGTGATGAAAGATGATGAAGTAAAGTATTTAAGGCTTATAAAGGATGCATTTCAAATGGATACGATGATTTAGAGCAGCTAGTTCAGCTTATTATGTTTAAACCGGTTCTAAACGGTCATAATCTTACCAGGGGGTATGGTTATGATTGGTAAAATATATACCTGTGCAGTTATAGGCATAAACGGAATAATAATAGAGGTTGAGATAGATATATCAAACGGACTTCCGGGATTTACGATCGTGGGGCTTCCTGATGCTGCAATCAGAGAATCCAAGGAAAGAGTAAGAACATCGATTAAAAATTCAGGATACGAGTATCCTTTAAAGAGGGTCACCGTGAATCTGGCGCCTGCGGATATCAAAAAGGAAGGTCCATGCTATGATCTTCCCATTGCAATAGGTCTACTTTATGCGAGCGGCCAAATAGACTGTATTGAAATAGATGAATATCTGTTTTTAGGCGAACTTTCATTGGACGGGAAGGTCAAGCCGGTAAATGGAGTACTGTGTATGGTATCGGATGCAGCCAAAAAAGGCTTTAAAAAAGCGATAGTGCCATTCAAAAATGCTACTGAAGCCGCAATAATAAGGGATATTGAAATCTATCCGGTTTCGACGCTTAAGGAGACTGTCGAGATGCTTGAAGGGATATCATCGGTTGAGCCATACAGTATAAGTGAAGACAGGATAATGAGGCTTTCCGGAAGCTGTGAAGATTTCTGCGATATAAAAGGCCAGGAAAGCGCCAAAAGGGCTTTGGAGATTGCCGCGGCCGGCGGCCATAACGTGCTCATGATTGGACCTCCTGGTTCCGGCAAGACCATGCTTGCAAGAAGGCTTCCAGGTATACTTCCTGATATGACATTTGATGAGGCTGTAGAGGTTACAAAGATATACAGCATAACCGGGGACCTTGGCTCTGGCAGTGGATTGATTTCAAGCCGGCCTTTCAGGTCCCCGCATCATACGATTTCCGCAATTTCGCTTGTGGGAGGAGGAAGGGTGCCTCGGCCCGGCGAGATATCGCTGGCACATTATGGGGTGCTTTTTTTAGATGAGCTTCCTGAATTCCAGAGGGATGCTCTCGAAGTTTTAAGGCAGCCCATGGAGGACGGCAGGGTAAGTATATCAAGGGTGAGCGCTGCATTGACTTTCCCTTCGGTATTTATGCTGATAGCGTCGATGAACCCTTGCCCCTGCGGATTTTTTAATGATCCTGTAAAAGAGTGCACATGCACTCCCACTGCAATCAAAAAATATCTGAGCAAGATATCCGGGCCCCTTTTAGACAGGATAGATATCCATATAGAGGTGTCGCCGGTAAAATACAGCGAACTTGAGGATGATGGCAGCACAGAGCGCTCTTCCACAATAAAAGGCAGGGTGAATAGGGCAAGGGGCGTGCAGCTTGAAAGGTATAAAAATGAGGATATTTTCTGCAATGCGCAGCTTAAGGCGTCAATGATCAAAAAATATTGCAAAGTAGGAAACGATGGCAAGAGAATATTGCGAAAAGCTTTTGAAAGCCTTGGCCTTAGCGCCAGGGCATATAATAAAGTATTGAAGATTGCAAGAACGATAGCTGATCTGGAAGGCCGCAATGAAATAAGCCGTGATGATATAGGCGAAGCCGTGCAATACAGAAGCATGGACAGGAAGTATTGGGAAAGGTGATATCATAGTTTAAAATTCAAAAGTTTTTTTCATGATCGTTGACAGTTAAAGATGTCAGGTATATACTCAAAGAGTAAGGAGATTAGCATATGCTAACTCCTAATTAAAAGGCTATATGTTAGCCGAAGCTAACTATAAAGGAGGACTATATATGGCAACCGAAAATGCAGCAGCCATCAGCAGAACAAATATTAAATCCCGCAATCCGCAGACTATAATATCTCAACATGCCATACCTCTTAGCATGGTAGATGCCGGCAGGAAAGTGAGTATCAAATCGATAGGCGGCAGGGATAAAACACGGAGCTTCCTATGCAATCTTGGTTTTGTTGAAGGGGCAGAAGTCTCAGTTATATCCGAATTGGAAGGAAACGTGATCGTAGCCATCAAGGGTACGAGGATGGCTATCAGCAAATCCATGGCAAACCGTGTGATGACGTTATAATTTTATTAAAGGAGGGTTTCATGTGAAAACATTGAAAGAAGTCAAATGTGGTGAGACGGTATCAGTTGCGAAATTAAACGGCTCCGGTGCACTCAAACGCCGCATCATGGATATGGGAATCACAAGAGGCACCAAGATTTTTGTCCGTAAAGTTGCTCCCCTCGGTGATCCTGTTGAAATCACTGTGCGCGGTTATGAACTTTCCATACGCAAAAACGAAGCTGAAAAAATCGAAGTAGTTTAAAAGATTTATTTTTTATAATGCCGAGTTAGCCATGGCTAACTTATGTAAAGGAGGAATTCATAATGAGTATCAAAATTGCTCTTGCAGGCAACCCGAACTGCGGCAAGACGACAATGTTCAATGATTTAACCGGAAGCAGCCAGTATGTCGGCAACTGGCCCGGAGTTACCGTGGAAAAAAAGGAAGGAAGGCTGAAAGGCCATAAAGATGTTATCATCACTGATCTTCCAGGCATATATTCTCTTTCTCCTTATTCTCTTGAAGAGGTCGTCAGCCGTAACTACCTGATAAATGATCATCCGGATGCCATAATAGATTTGGTGGATGGAACAAACCTGGAGAGAAACCTGTACCTTACGACACAGATAGTTGAGCTGGGAATCCCGGTTGTGATTGCACTCAACATGATGGATATCGTCAAAAAGTCCAAAGATAGGATCGACACTCAAAAGCTTGGAGAGGCTTTAGGCTGTGAAATAGTGGAAACATCCGCATTAAAGGGAACAGGCACGATGAAAGCGGCCGAAACGGCCATCAGCGCAGCCAGGACTAAAATTGCCGCAGCGCCGTCACATCCTTTCAATAAACGTGTTGAAGAAGCCCTATCTGATATTGCGGAAAATTTCAAAGATCTTTTTGAACCTAATCGCAGCCGCTGGTATTCAATCAAGCTGTTTGAGAGGGATGAAAAAGTACTCGAGTCGCTTAAGCTGACTGCAGAGCAGAAAGAAAAATTGGAGGGAATCATCGCTCCTTTGGAAGAAGAACTTGGCGACGACAGCGAAACCATAATCACAAATGAAAGATATGAATATATCACAAAGCTTATGGCTAAATGCTTTCACAAAAATCCCGGACACATGTCGACTTCAGACAAGATAGACAGGATTGTGACCAACCGTTTTCTGGCGCTTCCAATTTTCGTTATCGTCATGTTTTTGATGTATTATATTTCAGTAACAACCCTTGGAGACATTGCGACGACTTGGGTAAATGATACTCTGTTCGGTGACTGGATTACCAATGGTGCTACGGCTGGATTACAAGCCATCGGTGCCGCACCTTGGCTCATCAGTCTGATTGTCAATGGAATCATCGGCGGCGTTGGTACGGTGCTCGGTTTTGTGCCGCAGATGCTGATACTTTTCTTCTTTCTTGCCATTCTTGAGGATTCAGGATATATGGCAAGAGTTGCTTTCATAATGGATAGGATATTTCGCAGATTCGGACTTTCCGGAAAATCGTTCATACCTCTTCTTATCAGCACTGGCTGCGGCGTTCCTGCGCTCATGGCAACAAGGACCATTGAAAATGAAAAGGACCGCAGGATGACGCTCATGCTGACCACGTTCATGCCTTGCAGCGCAAAGACAGTCATCATCGGAATGATAACCGCTACCTTTTTCCCGCACTCTTTCCTGATAGCTCCGGCTATGTATTTTCTCGGAATTGCAGTCATTGTGCTTTCAGGCATCGCATTGAAAAAGACTAAATACTTTGGAGGAGAGCCGGCCCCCTTTGTGATGGAACTGCCTCCATACCACGTTCCATCGTTTAAAGGCGTTATGATTCACATGTGGGAACGCTCGCGTGCATTCATAATAAAGGCAGGCACGATAATATTCACAGTTGTTGTCGTGATCTGGTTCTTCTCAACTTTCAGCTTGAGGATGCAGATGGTCGATATCGAGCAAAGCATGTTGGCAGGCTTCGGGCGTGCGATCGGCTGGCTCTTTGCACCTCTTGGATTTGGCGACTGGAAAGGTGCTGTTGCCACGATCAGCGCTCTCATGGCAAAGGAAAGCGCTGTCGGAACACTTGCGGTTTTACAGGGAATTGCTGATCCGGAAAATACGCAGGCGGTTATAAACGGCATAACTTCCATGTTTACTCCGATAGCAGCATTTACGTATATGATACTGAATCTATTTGATCCGCCTTGCATCGTGGCCATGGCCACTCTTGGAAGGGAAATGGGCAGCAGGAAATGGACGGCAATCGGAATAGGCTATCAGGTTGTGCTCGGTTACAGCATGGCATTCATTACCTACCAGCTCGGCGGATTCTTGTTCTATGGTGCAAGCTTTGGGATCGGTCAGGCACTTGCCATACTTATTGTTGCTCTGATGGTATTTTTAATCGTACGTCCGGCTTATCACGAGAAAGCATCAATAAGGAATGCAGAGGCTAGAGCTTAACATGCAGAATTGATTTAATCGAGAACGGCTTGGTAGCCGTTCTCGATTAACAGGAGGTGTTCTTATGAATTTACCTACGATTTTAATTGGACTTACAATAGCCGTACTTTTAGTTTTTGCCGTTCGATATATCGTGAAAAACGGGATGTGTGCAGTATGTGAGGTAAAAGGAGCTTGCAGTTTAAAAAAATCGAACTCTAAAATTCCTACAGGCTGCAGCGGCAGCTGTGCAGGATGCCGCGGATGCCCCTATGCTTCAAATAAGACAAACTAGTGATTGATGCCCCTGGCAAAAATCAATTGACATCCAGTTTCAATGCATAATAAGGCAGCACCTGTCAGGCACTGACATGGTGCTGCCTTTCCGATAAGGATGGTTGCCAGAGGATGTTGATTATGGCAACTTGGTTGTTTAACTCACTATTATTTAAGGAGGTTTTTTATGAATCTGCCTACTGTGCTTATCAGTCTTTTTATAATTGCCATGTTCGTGCTGGCTATACGCCATATCATAAAAAAGGGAACCTGCGGATGCAATGAAAAAGATTCCAGCCATTCTGGATGCCCGTCATGCTGCAATCATAGCAGCTCTGACCGGCAGAAGAGTTTTATAAAATGAAGCATTGAATCTATTTGAGCAAAATTGTTTAGCTCAATGAAAGCATATTTAAACTTTAGAAAAATCATGCAAAGAAAAAGCTAAAAGGACCATGACCATTCAAAAGCTAATTAGGCTTTTGAATGGCAGGTCCCTGCTGCTTATGCTTTGACGATAAAAAGCTGGAAAGAGGGGGAGTTTTATTGCTGTCTTCCGCAAAAAAACGATACTTGTTCGTCATTTATGAATTAGGAAAGCATAGAAGTGAGGTATCTTCAAAAGATATAGCATTTTCATTGAAAATCAAGCGCTCGAGCGTTTCAAAAATGCTTAAGGCCATAGCTGAAGACAATCTTATTTGCAAGGAATATTATGGAAAGGTACAATTCAGCAAACAAGGGGTTAAGATCGCAAGCCAGCTTTACAATAAATATGTGCTGCTCTATGCATATTTTTATAAGTATCTTAAAATTTCCAAAGAAGAAGCCAGGCATGACGCCATTCTTTGCCTGTGTGACCTTTCCGAGGCTAGTGTGCAAAAGATATCTTCCCTTGTGCTTGCAGAGCAGAAGCAAAGAGAGTGATTGCCAGACTCTCCAAAGGCAATATATCCAAAAGTAAAGGAGAATTGCGAATGGAAACAAGAAAGAGTGCAAAAATGCTTGAATTCAGACAGCAACTAAATGAAAAGGGATGTAAACTTACCGGTCAGAGACTAGCCGTGATGGAGGCAGTCTTAAATAATAAAGGACGGTATCTAAGCTGTGAAGAAATATTTGAACTGGTAAGCCGGAGCCATCCTGGTATCGGGCTTGCTACTGTATATAGGACGCTATTGCTGCTCGAACAGCTGGAGCTTGTTACTAAAATTTACCTGGATGAGGGCTGCGCAAGATATGGACTTTGTGATCTTGAAGAAAAGGTTCGTTATCATTTTATCTGCATGAGATGTGGAGCCGTTTATGATGTAGAAGAAAACCTGCTGGAAATTCAGAATAAACAAATCCTGAAGGATAATCATTTTGATATAAAGAGCTATATAGTTAAATTTTATGGCTATTGTTCAAACTGCAAGCTTGAGAATAAAGGTAAGATATAGTTTGGAATATTTTAATCGGTTATAAAAATTCCATAGCAACTCATGCAGCAAAGTGTATATGTTGTGTATTTATCAATTTAAAGAAAATCATCCGTCAATACCATATAACAAACAGGTACCATGATTTACTATCGTTTCATATATTCTTTGATTCTATCGAAAGTTTCCTGGCTGATGACATGCTCCATACGGCAAGCATCTTCAGCTGCTGTTTTTTCGTTTACGCCGATTGCAGTCAGCCAGTCAGTAAGAAGACGATGGCGGTCATATATCCGCTCAGCAATCTTTAATCCGGATTCAGTCAGCTCAATGTAGCCTTCCTTGTCCATGGTGATGTATCCTGCCTTTTTCATGATGGACATAGCTCGGCTGATGCTTGGCTTTGTAAATGACATAGCCCGGGCGATATCAACGGAGCGAACAAGCCCTATTTTATTTTTCAGCCTCAAAATCATTTCAAGGTAATCCTCTCCGGATTTCTGTATTTTCATATGCCCACCTTCTTTTAAATCGGAGTTTATACCGTATACATTTACTGTATGTATTACTTAATATATTAGCAGCTGCTAATCAGCTTTGCAACATTTTTACAATCAACGCCTAATAAAACCCGAATATTTTTATCATTTTACTATGAATTAATATATACTAATATGGTATAATATATGCGGAGGTATTTGGAATTCCAATCCTTTACAATTTAGATATAAAACATATCTGCAAAATAGGAAGTGTTAAAAATGCCGAATAAACTATTGGAAATCAAAGACCTGCATGTGCAGGCAAGCAATAAGGAGATTATAAGGGGCCTTAGCCTTTCTCTCGGAAAAGGTGAGGTACATATCCTTATGGGACCGAACGGCGCAGGCAAGTCTACGCTGGTCAACGCTATCATGGGGCATCCGCAATATAAAGTTACGGGCGGATCAATTGTTTTCGAAGGCGAGGACATCACGTCGGCTACAACGGATGAGCGCGCAAGGAAAGGCATATTTTTGTCGTTCCAAAGCCCCGAAGAAATACCGGGAATAACGGTAGAGAATTTTTTGCGGACTGCGTGCAGCGCAGTCACCGGCAAACCTTTAAGGGTTTTAGCATTTAAAAGAGAGCTCGAGCAGCGCATGGAAGAGCTTCATATGGACAAATCATATGCGTCCCGCTATCTTAATGTGGGTTTCTCAGGCGGAGAGAAGAAAAAGGATGAAATTCTGCAAATGCTTATGATGAATCCAAAGCTTGCAATACTGGATGAAACCGACTCAGGGCTTGATGTGGATGCCGTGCGCATCGTTTCACAGGGTGTAAGAAAATATAAAAACAAGGACAATTCACTGCTTATCATCACGCATAACACGAATATCCTTGAGGACATCACTCCGGATTTTGTCCACGTTCTGGTAGAAGGACGGATTGTCAAGACAGGGGGAGCCGATCTCATTGAAGAGATCAACCGCTCCGGTTTTGGTGAATTTGCCCAACTGGCATCGATCTGACGTATATGAAAAGCAGGTGAGACATTTGTCAAAGAAAAAAGTTCCAGTGATTGATATAGATCGTACCATCTATGATATAAAAGATAAAGAGAACGCAAGTTTCAAAGTTTCAAAAGGCTTGACCCCGGATATAGTGCGCCAGATTTCAGTCGAGAAGAACGATCCGAAATGGATGCTTGATTTTCGTCTAAAATCTCTTGAAGTCTATAACCGGCTGAAATTGCCTGTATGGGGCCCTTCGCTCCATGAACTTGACATGGATAATATAGTGACTTATGTACGTCCGGATACTGAAATGCGCGGCAATTGGTCTGAAGTTCCTGATGATATCAAAAACACATTTGAAAGGTTGGGTATCCCCAAAGCTGAACGAGATTACCTGGCAGGTGTAGGTGCGCAGTATGATTCTGAAGTTGTCTACCACAGTGTCAGAGATGAAGTCGTCAAACAGGGTGTAATCTATACTGATATGGAAAGCGCTATCAAGGAATATCCCGACATAGTAAAGTCGCATTTTATGAAGCTCGTAAAACCTGAAGATCATAAATTTGCAGCTTTGCACGGTGCCGTATGGTCTGGAGGCTCTTTTGTTTATGTGCCGGCCGGAGTGAAGGTATCCATTCCACTTCAGTCCTATTTCAGGCTCAATGCACCTGGCGCAGGACAGTTTGAGCATACTCTCATAATCGTGGAAAAAGGCGCAAGCCTTCATTTCATAGAGGGCTGCTCTGCTCCGAAATACAATGTGACAAACCTGCACGCAGGATGCGTGGAGCTCTATGTGGGCGAGGGCGCAAGCCTCAGGTATTCGACTATTGAAAACTGGTCCAAGAATATGATGAACCTCAACACCAAGCGTGCAAGAGTGGAGAAGAATGGAAAGATAGAATGGATTTCGGGTTCGTTCGGATCAAAGGTTTCAATGCTTTATCCGATGAGCATCTTAAGCGGCGAGGGCGCTAAAGCTGAATTTACAGGAATCACATTTGCAGGCCAAGGACAGACGCTTGATACGGGTGCAAATATCGTTCATGATGCCCCGCATACTTATTCAGTCGTCAATGCGAGATCTATTTCCAAGGATGGCGGGGTCAGCATATTCCGTGGAGGAGTTACCGTTACGGAAAAAGCACGCCAGTCCAAATCGTCTGTTTCCTGCGAATCGCTCATGCTTGACAGTATATCCCGCTCTGATACGATTCCGGCTATGGATATACGGAATGATGAGTCTGATGTCGGCCATGAAGCGCGGATCGGAAGAATAAGCGATGATGCCATCTACTATCTTATGTCCCGCGGAATCAGCGAGCCCGACGCCAGGGCGCTGATCGTACGTGGCTTTGCGGACCCGGTGGCAAAGGAGCTTCCGATGGAATATGCAGTAGAAATGAATAACCTCATAAATCTGGAAATGGAAAACCATTCAACAGGTTTAAAAGGCGGAAAGGAGTGATGGATATGCAGGTCAACTTAAAAGAATTTAATACTCTTCCCGCCAAAACCTGGCGGTGGATAGGCGTCAATGGTGGTGAACTGGACCTTACAGTCCCTTCAATACAGCCATACAAGTTTCAACCGTTTTCAGGACAGGTACCTGATGGCGCTGAAATATATAATATAATCAAAGATGGGATCGTGTTTATGAATGATGAATCTGATCCCACGATCCCACCTGAAGTAGTCAAATTTATGAGGACAAACCACAACAGCGGGTATTTCATCCATATAGCATCAGGTAAACGAATTGAAAAGCCTATTGTGCTCGATTATAAGCTTGAGCTGAAGGCCCCATCTGTGCTGGATGACAATGTAATCATTGCCGAAGAAGGCAGCGAAGCGACAGTGGTTTTGCATTATGCATCGCAGGAGCAACTTGAGGGTTTCCATTTCGGAATGACAAAATTGATTGCCAAAAGGGATGCGCATATCAAGCTTGTGCTTGTGCAGATGCTTGGCGAATCCTGCCAGCAATTTGATACAATCGGCGCGATCGCTCAGGATAAGGGGCATATCGAAATTGTCTCGGCAGAGCTTGGCGGAAAGCGTGCATTTTTAAACTGCAAGACACGCCTTGCGGGTTCAAAGAGCGCATTTGATATGGGTGTAATCTATTTTGGCGATGGAAAGCGCAAAATAGATATAGGAATCGTCTCCGAGCATCAGGGTAAAAATACTCAAAGCAAAATCGAAGCGCATGGCGCACTGCTTGATGACAGCGAGAAAATTTTCCGGGGGACGATAGATTTCAAACGCGGATCTTCCGGTTCTAAAGGACGTGAAGCGGAAACCACTATGCTGCTTGGCCAGCATGTGCGCAATCGTACCGCTCCTCTCATCCTCTGTGCTGAAGAAGATGTAGACGGGCGTCACGCCGCAAGCATAGGCCATGTCGATGAAAACCGGCTTTTTTACCTTATGTCTAGAGGATTAAGCGAGTCAGAGGCAAAGAAGCTGCTCATTGAAGCCGCTTTTTCACCCGTGACGGCAAAGATTCCCGTGCCGACTTTTAGGCAGGAGATTTCAGATTATCTTATAGAAAGGCTGAACAAAATTGAAAAGATATAAAGATGATTTCCCAATATTGCAAACAACTGTAAATGGCCATCCGCTTGTATACCTTGACAGCGCGGCCACTGCTCAAAAACCGAATCCGGTAATCGATGCCGTCGCAGCCTATTATAGAGAGACAAATGCAAATCCTCATCGCGGGAACTATGATTTGAGCGTTCGGGCAACCGAAGCTTACGAGCAATCACGTGAGGTTATTCGCAAATTTATAGGGGCTGAAAAAAGTGAAGAGATCATCTTCACCAGAAATACTACCGAATCTTTCAACCTTTTGGCATATAGCTATGGGATGAATTTTATAGGAAAGGGCGACGAAATCGTCATTTCCATATTAGAGCATCACAGCAACCTAATACCGTGGCAGCAGGTGGCAAAGGCAAAGGGTGCGACCCTTAAATACCTTTACATCAACAATGAGGGAGAGATTCCTGATGAGGAGATAGAAAATAAGATTACCGAAAAAACAAAGCTGGTTTCCATTACTCACGTTTCCAACGTGCTCGGCTCGATAAGCCCTGTTGAAAAAATCGTGAAAAAAGCTCATAGCGTTGGCGCCGTTGTCGCACTCGACTGTGCGCAAAGCATCCCTCATTTTGAAATAGATGTTAAAAAGCTCGGCGTTGATTTTGCAGCATTTTCAGGCCATAAGATGTTGGCTCCGATGGGAATAGGTGTGCTCTACGGCAGGGAAGAGCTGCTCGATAAGATGCCTCCGTTTTTTACCGGCGGAGACATGATAGAGTATGTTTACGAACAGGATTTTACGGCAGCTCCTCTGCCGCAGAAATTTGAAGCAGGCACCCAAAATGTAGGAGGCGCAGTAGGGATTGCTGCTGCTGCGCATTATATCGAGAAAATAGGATACGAAAATATTATAAAAACGGAAACTGAACTTACCAAATATGCTCTTGAAAAACTTTCAACAGTGCCGTACATAACTATTTACGGCAAGAAGAACAGTGTGGGGCGCTGCGGGGTCATATCCTTCAATATTAAAGATGCACATCCGCATGACGTAGCTTCCATAGTCGATGCAGGCGGTGTTGCAATACGGTCCGGTCATCACTGTGCGCAGCCTTTGCTGCGGTATCTCGGCCTCAATGCAACCTGCAGAGCAAGTTTTTATTTTTATAATACTTTTGAAGATGTGGACATTCTTGTGGAAAATCTCAAATCAGTAAGGAAGTGGCTAGGTTATGGGGCTTGAGGATATCTACACCCAGATTATAATGGAGCACAATGCATCAGGCAGAAACAAGCATCATATAGATTCGCCAAATCTGGTTTTAAAGGGTGTCAACCCAAGTTGCGGCGATGAAATCACCCTTGAGCTGAGAGTAAAGGACGGAAAAATCGAGGATGCTTCTTTCACTGGTGTTGGCTGTGCCATTTCGCAGGCCTCGACTTCGATCATGATCGATCTTATAAAAGGCGGTACGGTAGAAGAGGCAAAGGAACATATTAAAACCTTTATGGGTATGATCCGGCATGAAATAACTGATGAGAAGCAGCTTGAAAGCCTCGACGAGGCTGTGGCGCTGAAGAATATTTCCCACATGCCGGCTCGGGTTAAGTGCGCGGTTCTCGCGTGGCATACACTGGAGAACGCGCTTGCAAAAAAAAGTTAAAGTCCATCCGTTTTGAAATTAGACTATGTTAAAGTATAGCAAGGTG
>CALCDS010000026.1 GCA_937900065.1 uncultured Clostridiaceae bacterium
CTTTCTATAAAATCATCGAGCTTTCTGTCAAGCAAAAGCCCTTGATATTCCGTATTATCCCGGCTGCTTGAAAGCACGTCTATTACATTGGGTCTGTTTAAAGAGATTACAGTACTTAAATAATCTATATCCCTCAATGTGACTTCAAAATTTTCATTTTCGGATTTTATTATTTCAAATGCAGAATTGCGGGCAAGTTGTAATGAATTATCAGATGCTTCTATGTACCACAGGCTGGTTATCGTTCCAAAGGATAATATGAAAATCAATGAAAAGGTTACGAATATCTTTGTTTTTATGCTCTTGTGCAATTTTACGGTCACCCCCTGCTTTGAATTGTTGCTGGCACTTATCATAAAATACAGAAGATGTACTTTTAAAAACAAAGAAAGGAAAGCTAAAAACTTAGCCTCCCCCTTATTGGTTCTTAAAATTTATCCAGTATTAAACTAAAAATTTCCGCAATTTATACTGGACGAATTTCATAGGTCGTTTCCGCTGGATTTTTTAATTTTATTATGGACGACCTATATAATCAGAAAGAGCATATTAGCCGCATTCAGTCCACGATATTTCTCAATGTCCCGATGTTTTCTATAGTACACTCTACAACATCGCCGTGCTTTAAAAATCTTGGAGGGTTAAATCCCATGCCGACGCCTGATGGAGTGCCTGTCGCTATTATGTCTCCAGGCTTTAAAGTCAGCCCCCTTGAAAAGTCGCTTATCAATTTCGATATGTTGAATATAAAATCTTTGGTATTTGAATTTTGTCTTAGCTCTCCGTTTACAGTACTGCTTATATCAAGCTCGGGAGGATACGGAACAGCACTTTTATGCACAATATACGGCCCTATCGCGCATGTACCGTCAAGGCTCTTTCCTCTAAACCATTGTATATGCCTTTTTTGCACATTTCTCACTGAAATATCATTTACAATCGTATAACCGAATATATAATCCTGTGCACCCTCATAAGTTATATCCTTCCCACCTCTTCCTATAACCACAGCCAATTCGGATTCATAATCAAGGCTGTTTGAAATATCGCTGTGGGAAGATATTTTATCATCCGGCCCCAATATTCTATCAAACATTTTTGAAAAATATATGGGATATGTTGGTATGTCGTTCATATCATCAACGGTCTTTGCAACTTCTTTTATGTGGTCTTTATAGTTTTTTCCAACACATATTATGTTTCTAACAGGTTCTGGGATAGGAGCCAGTATCTTTACATCAGATAACTCAATTCCCATGTTTTCAGGATATTCTTTTTGCAGAATCTTAATATCTTCATCTGAAAGTCTTTCTATAAGCTCAATCATTGTTGATGGAGTATTTTCCCTTATGAACTCCTCAATCGGAATAACACGGGTCTTATATTTGTTGAGCACTCCTATTTTCTCTTCGCCATTATATTGAAACGTTGTAAAGTACATATGCACAACCTCCTTTTTATATCGGCCGCTCTATTGCTATAATGCAGTTTTTATATTCCAATCATGTAAATATCTGCTGTTATTATACCACATATATAGCATTCCAGTAATGAGGATACCTTAAACCCTTGC
>CALCDS010000027.1 GCA_937900065.1 uncultured Clostridiaceae bacterium
ATTTTTAGTGTAGCATCATGAAGGAATGATTGCAATATAAAATCCATTATGAATGTTAGTATTCACAGTTATTCACGCCCCTGCTAAAACAACCCTGTAATCGTACCGTCTTCATCTATGTCTATATTTTCGGCTGCAGGAATCTTGGGAAGGCCGGGCATGGTCATTATATCGCCTGTCAGCGCCACTATAAACCCGGCGCCGTTTGATAGCCTTATCTCCCTTACCGTAACTTCAAACCCTTCAGGCCTTCCAAGCAAAGCCGGATCATCCGAAAGGGAATACTGGGTTTTAGCCATGCATATGGGAAGATTGTCTATATCCATTTTTTCAATCTCTTTAATCTGCTTTTCAGCAGCTTTTGTAAATACTGCGCCTCTTCCGCCGTATATCTCCCTGACTATGGTATTTATCTTGTCCTTTATAGGAAGGTTTACATCGTAAAGAACTTTAAAATCGTTTCTGCCATTTTTTATTTCATCCACAACCATGCGTGCCAGATCCTCTCCGCCTGCTCCGCCTCTGGCCCATACCTCGCAGAGGGATACCGGTACATCCAATGATGAGCATTTGGACTCTATAAACTCTATTTCACTTTTCGTATCGCTTTCAAATCTGTTTATTGCAACCACTACAGGTATGCCGTATTTTCTTATGTTTTCTATCTGTTTTTCAAGGTTGCAAAATCCGCGGCCTAGGGCATCCAGATTTTCAATATGAAGTTCTTCACGAGCCACTCCCCCATGGTGTTTCAAAGCCCTTACGGTTGCAACGATAACAACGCAGGATGGTTTGAGGTTCCCATACCTGCACTTTATATCCATAAATTTTTCAGCGCCTAAATCGGCACCGAAGCCGGCCTCAGTTACAAGGTAATCAGACAGCTTAAGCCCCATTTTCGTAGCCAGTATGCTGTTGCAGCCATGTGCTATATTTGCAAACGGACCGCCATGTACAAATGCCGGAGTATTCTCGAGTGTCTGTACAAGATTTGGTTTTATAGCGTCCTTTAAGAGAAGCGTCATTGCTCCCTGGACTTTAAGATCCCTTGCAAAAATAGGATTACCCATAAGGTCATATGCCACAAGTATTTTGGATATCCTGCTCTTTAAATCCATAAGATTGGTTGACAGGCATAATATTGCCATTATTTCGGAGGCAACTGTTATCATGAATGAATCCTCTCTGGGAAAACCATTGGCTTTTCCGCCAAGGCCTACAACTACGTTTCTCAAGGCCCTGTCGTTCATATCCATTACTCTTTTCCATATTATCCTTCTTGAATCTATCTTGAGTGCATTGCCTTGATGTATGTGATTGTCGATTGCAGCAGAGAGCAAATTGTTGGCCGCGGTTATAGCATGCATGTCCCCTGTAAAATGAAGGTTGATATCTTCCATCGGCACGACCTGTGCATATCCTCCGCCGGCTGCGCCTCCCTTTATCCCAAAGACAGGCCCCAATGAAGGCTCGCGAAGTGCTATACATGCCTTCTTGCCCATTCTTTTTAAAGCATCGCCCAATCCTACGGTTACAGTGGATTTGCCTTCTCCGGCAGGTGTTGGATTTATAGCGGTGACAAGTATCAACTTGCCGTCTTTTTTATCCTTGAGCCGCTTTAGCACATCCAAGCTGATCTTTGCCTTGTACTTTCCATACAGCTCAACTTCATCCTCTTTCAATCCAAGGCTTTTTGCAATATCTAAGATATTTTGCATTTTAGCATGCTGGGCTATCTCAATATCGGTTTTCATATATTTATCACGCCTTTCGTTTAAACCGGCTGCATATTTTAAAGTCGGCTCTATTAAACAGAGATGTTGATTTTGAGCATCCTTGTTCGCCCGCTCATACGGATTGCTCAGAATCAACATCATACTTTTACATGGACAAATATCAAAGTAGTCTGTCTTTATACTTATCTTTTATAGCGCATCAGCGGTACCCGCCACCACAAGTGGGGGACATCTACCGCCTCGTTATACGCCGCCATTTGTATTGTCTACTACTATTTTACCATCCTTTATCACAATGCTCACATGGTTGATTCCGAAATGATAGATGATGTAATTTAAATCAGGGCAGTCAAATATCACAATATCCGCCTTTTTACCCTCT
>CALCDS010000028.1 GCA_937900065.1 uncultured Clostridiaceae bacterium
CCTTTTGCGTGTGAATACCATAAGATAAAACTTTAACATCAAAAAATATGTATAATTGGGAAAATGCCAATATATTATTAATTGGAGGACAAATGGGCTTTTGAATGTTTCAGGATGCCTAGTTTTTAAATCAGGAGGAAAATGTAATGAAACTTTCAATAAAATCGGGAGTTTTAACATTTGCCGCAGCGCTTTTACTTGTGGTGATAAACATAGCAGGCTTTAAACTTGTGCCTGTATTTTTCAAGCTTGAGGAGAAAAGCGTCATGGGGGGAGGACTTGAAATAGATGTTTATGATGAACTTGACGATAATAAGAATGGTTACATAAAACCCGATGACAATTATATTGAAAGATTTCTAAGGCCGTCATCTTCAAAACCCATGGATAAGAAATATCCGTTCGATATGAATAAAGAGGGCAAGGAGCTTTTGCCGTTTCAAAAGCCTTATGAAGTTATAAGGGCTTATTTTGATACGATAAGCGATGCATCCAATCTTGGGATGAAAAAGGGAGGATGCGGAAGCATAGGATTTGAAAAAAGGCCATATGCCGAGGCTTATAAACTGATGTCCGGGAGCTTTAAAAAAGAAATGCCATATGAAAAGTTTTTAAAGTCATTTGAAGGCATAGGGCATATAAATCTCTTAAAGCTCGCCGACATGCCTGCGGTTAAGATAAATAATGAAGTCTGTCCGAAATATTTTGTAGAGATTGAAACCATCGAGGGCAGTGAAATTGCAGGTAAAACTTCTTTCAGCTATTATTACGGCTATGTAACTACAGTGCAGGAGGAGGGCTGGAAGATAGATACAATTGAGATCAGGCCTGAAGATTTCCTCTGCCATGCATATCATGGGTGGTGGCATGATGCAGGCACGCTGGTGGATGCGCTTTATATCAAAAAGTACGGAGTCATCGAAAAAGTATTGGGAGTGGAAGAGGATGATCCATATAGAAACGTGATTGCCAAAGGAAAAGCTGGAAGGCAGTACAGGTTCCAGTTTATCAGGTTGACTAACGGCGCAGACATTGAACTTAGGCAATATGTATTTGCGGACGGCAAATGGGTCGATACCAAGATTGATGTGCCTAAGCAAAATCAATAAGGCAAAATATCAAGGCAGTTTGTCTTGATAGTCTTCTTCGTTTCATATTAAGATAAATCCCGTTTATATACTAAAATATACATTGGCTTTTCTTGATATATTAAGGCAGTTGGCTTACAATTTATTTAACAGTATTTTGTAAAATTGCAGTATGAATAACTGCAAATCGGGCGGGAGAATATATGATTTTTAGATTGGAAGATTTAAATGAAGATTGCGCAAAACAGATGTGCACATGGAAATATGGCGGCGATTGCTCCGTATACAACGTTCCAAAATGGGATATAATGGTGAGTCAGAAATGGGCTATTACAATAAATAAAAGAAGGCAGGATGAATTCAAGGCTGTAATCGACGAGAACAAAGAGCTGTGCGGATACATAAGGTTTATAAACAAAGACGAATATGTTTTAGTCGGACTGGGATTAAAGCCCTCTTTATGTGGACAAGGGTATGGCAAAAGCTTTATGGAATTATTGAAGTTGGAATGTTGTAAGAAATATGGAAGCAAAAAAATTGTTCTTGAAGTCCGCTCATTCAATGAGAGAGCGATCAGATGCTATAAAAGGGCAGGCTTTAAGATCGTTGACGCTTATGATAAGGATACGCTGATAGGCAAAGGCAAGTTTATAAGGATGGAGTTTTCACCGAAGAAATAACTTAAAATCAGGCTGTGTGAAAGTATAAAGTATAATGTTGATTTTTGGGCAATCCAAGTGCGAACCAGATGTGGATGCTCAAAATCAACAGTTCTGTTAAGCAGAGCCTAAAATTATAATGTTTTTGTAATCCGTTAAGGATCATTTTGCTTGATAAAGGGGAATACCATTTTGAGAGTAAAGAGGAATTTAAAATTATTGGGTATAATATTGCTGCTTTGTGTGGCGGGAATCGTTTATATGGCAATAAAGTGGAATGTCCTGCCGCAAAAATATTATTCGGCAAAGGATTTTGGGATACAAACCGTGATCAGCAGCGCGGATTATAACGGCAACGGCATAGACGATTACACTGATATCGTGGCCGGTGCGAGAAGGGATGCAAAGAACAGACCAAGATATGACGGCTCTTATCAGGAGGGGGGATATCCCCCTGATAATATCGGGGTTTGCACGGATGTGGTATGGAGAGCTTTTAAAAATGCCGGGTACAGTCTTAAAGACATGGTCGATAAGGATATAGAAGAAAACATTGAAGCATATCCAAGGACAGATGGGATAGGCGACCCGAACATCGATTTTCGGAGGGTACCGAACTTGAAGGTATTTTTTGAGAGGCATGCAGTTTCTCTAACCCTTGATACTTCAAAAATAGAGGAATGGCAGCCCGGTGATATAGTGACTTATGGCGAAAAGCACATTGCAATAGTATCCGACAGGCGAAACAAGCATGGCGTCCCATACATCATACACAATGCCGGACAACCGCGAAGGGAAGAAGACGCATTGGAAAGAGAAGACATAAGCGGGCACTTCAGATTTGATGCAAGCAAATTGGATGAAGCTGCTTTGATGCCGTTTAAATAAGATTTATTGCCGCTGTTCCTCCATCATATGCAAAAAGCAGCAGGAGCCGATTCAGCTCCTGCTGCTTTTATGATTTCGTATTGGTTTACAATTTATTACTGTCAATCCTTATTCCCATTTTTCTCTTCTATGAGCTTTACCACAAGGTCGGCGGTCTTGGCTGCGGAATCAAGCTTTCTTTTCTTGAGCATCCTCTCAACTATTTCGGACCGTCTTTCCGGATTTTTGATCAGTATTTCTATCAATGTGGATAAAGTATAAGTCCCGGAGGTCTTTAAGGCCATACCGTTATTTAGCAGAAAATCGACATTGCCTGCTTCCTGGCCGGGTATATAATAAGGTATCACCATTGGTATTGCCTTGATTATGGCTTCGGTAGTCGTAAGTCCACCCGGCTTTGTCACAAGCACGCTTGATATCGTGAGGAGTTCGGGCATGTATTTTGTGTACCCAAGTATCCTTACGATCTTATCGGGATTTATATCATCGATCATTCTGCTAAGTTTTTCTTTTAAAGAATAGTCCCTTCCGGTCACAACTATGATCTGCAAATCGTAGTTTATGCTTAAAAGCTCAAGCAGCGAGTCTTTTATATTTCCTGCTCCAAAGCTTCCTCCCATAAGAAGCACCGTAAATTTATCTTCAAGCTCAAGCTGCTTTTTTACATCGTCAACTTTGCTTGTATCCAGAAAATTTTCACTTATAGGTATGCCGAATGGGTATATCTTATTGTAATCAACACCCGAATTTTTTAGAAGATAGGTCAAATCCTCGCTTCCGACTATATAAGCATCAACATTTTTTTGTATATATGCCGGATGGGCCGTATAATCGGTAAGCACGGACACGATCGGTATGTTTATTGTCCCGTTTTCCTTATATTTCATGAGAGCCATCATAGGAAACGGGTGGGTACCGATTATGGCATCGGGTTTTTTATTCTGTATGAGGTGCAGTATTTTACGCCCCATGATCTGCCTCATTATCATATCAAGGTTCTTCTTCCTCGATTTCCGGCTTGATATCCTGTATATCGATCCATAGGTCTTGGGAATATATTTTGCCGACTTCTCATATCCGCCGGAAACAAGCCTGTCCAAAGTCGGGCTTACAAATTTTAAAGCATCTACAAGCAATACTTCACAATTCACCTTTTCCAGAGCATCTTTAATCGCCTTCGATGCAGAATTATGCCCACCTCCGGTTGACGCGGTCAATAGAAGAACTCTTCTCATAGTTTTCACCTCTTACTCGTCCACATATGAGCTCCCGCTCATATGTATTGCATTTTTAATATCTTCAGGTATATAATATTCAAATATTGAAATCAAAGCCGTGCTTAGATAAGCGGTTTCATCTACTCTGCTGCAGCCTGCGCAATCACGGCAGCATAATGCAGGGCAGTTTTTGCCATAAGTTCCTGCTTTCATATTGCTGGTTTCGGTTTTTATGAGGCCTGCGAGTTCAGGTTTATCACATATAAGTTTAAGCAATGCTTTTGAGTCAATATTTGCATATATTTCGGCAGCAATTTTCAATATAAGTTTCTCCTTTCAAATGTGCTTATCACTATTATATCAAAGCCAGATTAAAAATATATAAAAAAATGAAACCTTTGCTGGAAAAGTGTTGTTCTCTGCCGACAAGGCGTATATGTGGATTTAATATATATAGGTCCTATTTAACAAAAAGTGTTGATTTTGAGCATCCTATTCGCCCGTTCACGCTTTTTAAGTTCTAAGGCTTATTGCTCTCGCTTATCAAGAACTTTTGCAAACTCGCTATCGCTCAGGCACGCAAAAGTTCTAAGATTCGCTTCGGCAATTTCGCCAAGAACTTAGCAAAAGCATTCACATCTCACTGC
>CALCDS010000029.1 GCA_937900065.1 uncultured Clostridiaceae bacterium
CCGTTTGCATTCATTGCCCCAGGCTTATTATGGGACAATTTTAAAACAATGGATGATTATGCTGAGACGTCTCTTTCAGGTACATATTTAAGGGCTGTTCGGTATATAGCTGCTTTGATATCGGTTTTTATTTCTTCTTTATATCTATCTTTTGTAACATATAATCATATCATTGTTCCGCCTGTGCTTGCATCAGATATTGCTGCAGGAAGGGAGGGCGTGCCTTTTCCGTCCGTGATAGAACTGATGCTTATGACTTTTGCCATGAGCGTGGTGCGTGAGGCCGGATTGCGCATGCCGGGAATGGTAGGTTATTTTATAGGAACGCTGGCAGCTGTTTTGATAGGGCAATCCATTGTTACTGCCGGGTATGTTAGCGCTTCATTGATTATCGTGATTGCGATTTCCACCATATCCTCGCTTGCAATCTCAACTACAACGGTCATATATGCATCGAGGCTGCTCAATTATTTTCTCATCTTGCTGTCAAGTATTTTCGGCATGTTTGGGCTGATAAACGGTGCGGTTCTTATTTTATGGCATCTGGTATCCTTACAATCCTTTGGGGTTCCATACCTTTATCCTGTGGTTCCATATGATAAAGAAGGGTTAAAGGATACATTCATACGTGTTCGATTCAGCGCCTTGAAAAAGCGCCTTAGGATACTGTCGCCATTTAACAGGACCAGGGCCGGCGAAGATGCTAAACAGGATAAAAAAAGAAAGAGGAATAAAAAATGGAAAGTACCGTGAAACTCACTAGGGAACAGGTTATCTGGCTTATTTTTGCCAGCGCATGCGGAAACATAGTTTACAATTTTACATGGGTGGTTGCAGTCGTAAACAGGCCGTATTGGCTTGCAACATTTATAGGCGTGTTTTTGAATATACCGTTTGCGATATGGATCATGTATCTTGGCAAATACTATCAGGGACGCACGATCTTCGACATTTTGGAAAATACCCTGGGCAAATTCATTTGCTCGATAATAATTATAGCGTATATTTCTTTGAACATCGCAATAGCGGCATGCATGCTAAATATGTATGTATCAACAATAAAAGTATTCTTTCTCCAGTATACGCCGCCGTGGGTTCTTATGCTGTTCCTTGTTGCAATGGGCGCCGTGTTTGCAAACAGCGGGATCACGATTCTCGGGCGACTGTTCGAGATGCTTGTCATAATATTTATATTCAATTTTTTCAGCGGCTTTTTTCTATCATTCATAAGGGTGTTTAAAATTGAAAACATCGCTCCCATTTTTGATACGACATTTTTAGGATTTGCAAAGGGAGTGATAATTACGGCAGGAAATATATCCGAATGCCTGCTCTTTTTGATGATAACGGCCGGGTCGATACCTGATCCCCAAAAGCATTACATTTGGGCTGTAAAGGGATTGACATATTGGGCCGTCGTGCTGTCCTTTGCAATATTTATCATGGGAGGGATGATAAGCCCGGAGCTGCTGATGCGCATAGCTCAGGCAGGCGTGGCCGTATCGAGGATAATACAGATAGGAGAGTTTATACGCGGTATGGAAGTTCTCATACTTATAACTTATCAGATCTTTGCCATTATGAAGGTTTCACTGTGCATTTACAGTTCATGGGTATCGGCTCAAAAGCTGCTCAGCCTTAGGAATAATAAGCTGCATCTTATATTTGTAAGTATTGCAGTATTCTCCCTGTCTATATGGATGAATTCGTTCAATACAGGATATTTTCTATCACTGTTTTTGGGCACGTATATAATTTTGCCCTTTGCCATATTTATACTGCTGCTTACCACATTATGTATTTTTATTAAAAATAGAAACAAAGGAAGCGCTTTGAAATGATGAAAAAGTTCATTTTGCTGATTATGTTTGCAATGCTGCTTCTTATGCTGCCCGGATGCTGGGATTATACGGAGTATGAAGATATGAACATAATATCGGTTATAGGAGTGGACTACAATGATGACACAAAAGAAGTAACGGTCACAATACAGAGCGAGAGAATGGGCAAGGTAGGGGAGGTAAAAGGCGAAGCAAATAAATCGCAGAATTCACTTAATGGGAAAAAAGAGCCGGTAATATCGGCAACCGATATCACCGTGTTGGATGCATATACAAAGATACAACAGGTAACTGTAAAAAAGATGTTTCTCGGATATGTTCAGGTCGTAATCATAGGTGAGGAGGCGGCAAAACACATCATGGGCGATGTAATAGGACTTTTTGACCGAACCCCTGCGATACGCACCACAGCCTATATGCTAATCGTAACGGGAAAGGCTGAAGACACTATAAGCACATATGATCCTGATATCGATCAGCCGACAGGTAAGCATATTTATGATTTGATAAGCACATCAGGCAATGTGGGGAATTCATATGCGATTCAATTATATGATTTTGCCAGGATGCTGGCGCTTCCTGGAATAGAACCTTTGGCTCCGCGGGTGATGCTGATACCTGAAAGTAAACCTGAGG
>CALCDS010000030.1 GCA_937900065.1 uncultured Clostridiaceae bacterium
CTGCGCTGTCTTATTTTAGTTGGCTTTTCAATCCAACTTATGAATTTTTCTCTTCAGCCCAGTTGGCAGGATATGTACAATACAAAAATCTTGCATGTTTTGGAGCAGAAAATTTAATTTTAGAATTTCTAGGTATCATAATAATGTCTCCCCTGCTTCCGGAAACCTTCTTATCACCTATCACGATTTCAAGAGTTCCTTCAATAACATAGTCTATTTCTTCATAATTGAGTGTCCAATCAAACGTGGTTTCAGTCATTTCCATAACTCCGCATCCCATATACGGGCTTTCATCAAGAGTCAATATATCTGTAAGAAGAACATTGTCTCCTTCCTTGCCAGTGTCAAATTTCTGGCATTTTACAGTCCCGGTCTTTACATGAACAACTCCTCCAGGGCCTATCTCTTTCTCCATGATATTATTATTGGATAATTTTTCAGTTATAATTTTTCTCACTATTTCTTCAACAAACTTTTCATCAATTTCAGCCAATCCAAACACACCTCTCTTTAAGCATTTTGAGCTATTTTATCATTTTGAACTTTGCTTTTTTTAGCAGTGCTTTTAGGAGCTATAAATGAAGCCACAGCCACAGCACTTATTCCTGCGATAAGCTTTCCTACTATCATCGGGAATATAAGCTGCTTATTTACGCCTGCAGCAAATCCAAGATGATCCCCAAATACAAAAGCCGCACTTACTGCAAATGCAAAATTCAATACCTTTCCTCTGTCATCCATATCCTTTACCATCTGAATCATGGGTATATCATTTGCGAGAGTTGCAACCATGCCTGCTGCTGCAACATCTCCCATGCCTAAAAGTCCGCCGAGTTTCATAAGCGGCTTTTTAAATATTTTCGTTATGACATAAACAAGCGGGAATGCGCCGGCCAGCATGATTGCAATATTTCCTACAATCAGCACGCCGTCAGACAATGGAGCCATTCCAGGTATCACTACAATGCCTGTAAGTGTCTGAATTATTATAGCTGCAAGACCGACGGTTATCATTATCGTGACAAGTTTTCCAAATACATTAAATCCCTTTATCATTCCATTTGGAGCTTTCCATAGTCCGAAAGCAATGAGAGCAGCAAATATTATTATAGGTACAAGGTTCCTTAGTACCATAACCACATCGAATCCGGCCAAAAGCCCGCCGAAAAAACATCCTATAGGTATAGTTATTATACCTGCAAGTACGCCTGTGGCAAGAAACTTGCGGTCCTCTTCTTTTATAATTCCAAGTGCTACGGGAATCGTAAACACAATGGTCGCGCCCATCATGGAACCGAGTATCAAACCTGCGAATTGTCCTGCTTCAGGTGTAAGCGCAAGCTTCATTGCAAGAGGATAACCTCCCATGTCGCATGCTAAAAGTGTAGTTGCAAACATTGCCGGATCAGCGCCTAATGCAGTATAAAACGGTACAATAACCGGCTTTAGTATGTTTGCAAGCACAGGTGCAAGTGAAACAACTCCAACCATTGAAATTGTAAGGGAGCCCATGGCATTAAATCCGTCCTCAAACTTTTGGCCAAGCCCGAATTTATTTCCTATACATCTGTCCAAGGCACCGAGTACCATAAATATGACCATTATATATACAATCACTTGATTTATACCCATATTAACCCTCCTATATTTAATAAAATGAATGATTTTTTAACCAAAAAGGTGTTTGATGAGATCATTATCAGGAGATGATATAATAACACTATTGATAATTCTTCTTTTATCAACTTTTTTATTTACAGCATGAAATGCTTCCTGCAAGGAGCTTGTATCTCCCGAAATTATAAAATAAGATTTCCCTCCTATAAGCATTCCGATTTTAAATTCGAGTATTTTGACATTTGCCGATTTGAGCGCTGCATCACATGCCAAAATGCCTGATGTGATACTTGAAAATTCTACTATTCCAATTGGCTTACCATATATCGCATTTTGCTTCTTGCCATTAAGCGCGGGTAAAACATTTTCATGCACTGCCGGAAGTACAAGCTTGTTCAATGCATATTTTCCTGCACTTTCAGCGCCTTTTTCCATAGCTTCATTAACTGCCCCGGCATCTCCGCTTATTACTATGATATATTTGCCGGGGCAAACCGTTTTTGAAATAATTATATTGATTTTTGATGCTTTAAGCATCACATCCATTGATTCAATCCCTTTTGCAATGCTGCTCAGCTCAAGTACGCCGACTGCGATTTTCTGCATTTTATTTGCTCCAATTATTCCGATACGTCTTTTTCAACTTCAACGTTATCTATGATGCCAACAATTGTTGCATCAACAGGCATATATTTTTTCCCGAAACACACCCTTGCAGAACTCCCCTTTACTACAAGGACGGTTTCGCCGATGCCTGCACCTATGCTGTCTGCTGCTACAAAGGTCATGGAATCATGTTCAGAATAATAATCTATGGGTTTCACGACAAGAAACTTTAATCCGTTCAAGTTTTCATCCTTTCGTGTAGCCCATATATTGCCCACTACTTTACCTATCTCCATATAAATTTACCTTCCTAATATATCAATATATCTTATTTATCTTTATCCCGTTTATCTTTGAACAATCAATGGCAAGTGAAGTTATTATGGCTTTCTTTGGAATGTTTATCTCATCATATCCGCCTTCACAGGCTTCTTTGATATTTGATTCAGTTAAAAGCTTCTTATTCTTTAATTCAAGGACACTCTTGTTTTTGTTATTATCCTCTTCTTTTGATACAGGCTTGCTTTCCTTTGGTGCGCATCCATTAAATCCTTCAATAAAATTCTCTTTCTTAAAAATAAATATCCCAAAGTTTTTAAGTCTCTTCTCATAATCTTCATAGAGTTTAAAAAGAACCTTGTTCGAAGTTTCTTTATATTTCCTATATGATAAACCTTGTTCAATCAAAAATACTTTTCTGCCGGATAAAAGCGATTCAAGAACTATTTGTTCTTTCTCATCGCATCCGATTCCCATAGCTATATTTACAAGTTCCCTATTGTCAAGCGACGTTATGACAATCCTGTCATATTCCTCAATGTCTTTTTTATCTTCTATGCTGCCTACTTTGTAGCCTATAAAATTTAATTTTCGCTCTATTGTTTTATAATTTTCACTATCATGTTTTTCCAGGACTAAAACTTTTGCAATCGGATCCATAGAAGCATCCTCTTTGGAGCCCAACTTTTTCATGACTTCTTTTGTAACTGCATCAACAATAGAATCAATCTCCATTTAATCACCTTCTTTGTCAGAACAGTTTAAAGCAATACCTATCGGGGTTATTAGCAGCGGGTTTGATGGTTTAACTGTTTTGATGCCTGTCTCTTTTTCAATCACATTCTCAAACCCTTCCAGGCAGCATGTACCGCCTACCAAATAGACAGTATCAACTTTAAAGGATTTGATATGTTTTCTTATTATTGAAGCCATTTTCTGTATTACAGGTCTTACGACATTGAAAATTTCTTTTTGCCTTTCCTTCGTTTTTTTCAGCTTTTCCGCCTCATCAAAACTAATCCTGTATTGGCCCGCTATCACAAGCGACAAGTGTACGCCTCCGGTCGGTTCATCTGCCGTATATACTGGCCTGCCGTTTTCAAATATCGAAAGGCCTGTAGTACCGCCGCCGATATCAACAACAACGCCATCGGTTATATTAAGCACGGAATTGGCTGCAGTAGGCTCATCAAGTATTGCCGTGACATTCAGGCCCGCCCCCTCTACAACATATCTATGGGCATCGGCATCTCTCTTTCCCGTTCCCGGCGGAACAGCAATTGCTGCTTTAGTAAGCTCAATTCCTGTCCTCTCTTCGATATTTCTCTTCAATCTTCTAACTATATTGCTGGCTCCGGTAAAATCTACAACAAGGCCGTCTTTTACAACCTCAGCATATTCCATATCACAGGCCACGGGATTTCTCTTGCTGTCAAGCACCACGATCACTATATATGAGGTCCCGAGATCAACACCTGTCAAATATTCTTCGCCTTTCACAGCATGTGCTGGTGATTTTATGCTCTTTTCAACATCGCTTACAAACCTATTGATCCTCTCAAGATCCATACTATCTCAGCATCCCCTATCTGATGAGCTTTGCATTCATACCTTTTAAGTAGCAGCATGCATTTGCTTCATCAAAATCAATATGCATGGCTGCTTTATACTTGTCACTTACCCTTATAACCACATCATCAAATATTAGTGATCTTTCTCCTTCAATTTTCACTTTCACTATATCTCCATTTTTTACCCTGTATAATTTTGCATCAAACGGAGTCATGTGAATATGCCTCTTTGCCACAATGACGGACTCATCAGCCTTTATAATGGAATTCTGTGCAACAATAAACAGTGATCCGCTCCCTTTCAAATCACCTGACTCTCTGACCGGAGCTTGAATTCCAAGAGCAACTGCATCTGTCTTTGAAACTTCTACTTGAGTATGAACTCTTACAGGTCCAAGTATGGAAACATTTTTTATAACGCCCTTAGGACCTATGAGCATTACTTTTTCATTGCTCTGAAATTGACCGGGTTGAGAGAGTTCCTTTTTTTTCGTAAGACTATAACCTGCACCAAAAAGGCTTTCCAGATCCTTTTGACATAAATGTACATGCCTGCCTGATGCCTCTATAGGAATCGGCCTGTGATCCAAAATTTTTTCTATTATTCTTTCTGCAATAATATCTATATCATGGTTATCCAACAACTCCACCTCTTTACTTGTACAATCCTGCCTTATACTTGCACATCATTATATAAAAGCAACTGCTGAGCCTATTTAGATACCTGACAATGTCTTCCCTGGTTAAAATTCCATCCGCATTTTTAAAAGCTTTAAAAGCATATATTTCAACTTCCCTTGAATAGCTCCTAAGCGAGTTCAATGTCACTATCATCTCTCCCATGTTGGCTTCCGTCATAAAATGATCTACATTGAAATATTTATTCGGATGATGCGACATTTCCCTAAGCTCGTCTTCATTCATTCCAAGAAGTACAAATTTCCCAAGCTTTTCTTCAAGGACCTCTGCCCTCAAAATATTTCTTACAAATTTAAGAACTTCATCTAAGTCCTTCTCAAGGCTCAAACATCTGTTTTTTTCCGCCTTTACCTGGGCCTCAAGTATTTTGGATTCAAGGCTGTCAAGCTTGCCTCTGAAAACTATCCTCGGATGATCCTTGCAAACGAGCTTGTTCCCATACAGCTGTGTCATGAATTCAGGTTTCTTTTCATAATAGCCGCCCTGAAGCGTTACATATACGGGTTTTATCCTTTCATCTATCGGTTCAACATTATTGGGGAGTACATTTTTTTTTTCGTCTTCATCCTCTTTGATAACAAGTTTTATATTCTTGTCATTCAAATACTGCCTTGCAGATGGAGTTACGATAACATTTTTCCCTATGACATATTCAGATACATTCTTATTTCTTAGTTTGCTCCTCAACTCATATTCAGTTAATACACTCATATTTTCACATCCTTTTAAGAATGTATGTTACCCGGGTGTTTGACCCGGGTTTTTTATCTACTCTTCCGGCTTGTCAAGTTTAGGTAAAATGTATTCAACTTCACTATGAGGTCTTGGTATCACATGTACTGAAATAAGTTCCCCGACTCTTTCGGCAGCTGCGGCGCCTGCATCGGTTGCAGCCTTTACGGCACCTACATCTCCTCTTACCATTACGGTCACGAGCCCTCCGCCTACATGAACCTTTCCTATAAGCGTTACATTGGCTGCTTTGACCATAGCATCGGCAGCCTCTATTGATGCAACTAGTCCCTTTGTTTCAATCATTCCTAAAGCATTTGTATTTGTCATGTTAATTCCTCCTTAAAATTTATAAATTGAGCTTTTCAGCTATTTTTTTAGTTATAAGTTCAATATATTGGTCAGATATCTCTGAAGATGCTGATGCATTGCTATTGCATTGGCTCATAGAATTTTCTATGTCCTCTAATTCTCTTGCACCATATGCGAGCCTTTTGATATTTATAAGATTCATAGGCCCTATATTATCAGAAGTCGCGCTTCCTCCGACCGCTCCGCATCCAAGCGTGAGGGCGGGAACAAGATTTGTGGAAGCTCCTATGCCTCCAAGCGATCCAGGCGTATTCACAAGTATTCTTGATACAGGCTTTTTAAGTCCAAATTCTCTTATTACTTTTTCGTTGTTCGAATGTATTATAAGCGTATGGCCTATGCCTTCATTGTTTAATAGTTCAATACACCTCTCACAAGCTGCTTCCCAATCTTTTTCACAATAGAATGCCAAGATCGTCGTAAGTTTTTCCCTTGAAAACGGATTGTCTCTCCCGACTGTTGTCTGCTCAGAAATCAGCACTCTCGCATCAGGATCCACATTTATGCCTGCCATCTCTGCTATCTTTTGGGCCGACTTCCCAACAATCTTTGGATTCATAGTGCCGTTTCCTCTAAGTATGAACTTTGCAACCTTTTTAGATTGTTCTTCTGACAAGAAATATCCGCCCTGACGTTTCAGCTCTTCAACAACTTTATCCTTTATGCACTCTTCAACTACTATGGACTGCTCTGAAGCGCATATAACTCCATTATCGAATGTCTTGCTGTCCAATATCCTTTTTACTGCAAGTTTTATATCAGCCGTTCTCTCTATAAAGGCCGGTGCATTTCCAGGTCCAACGCCTATTGCAGGAGTCCCTGAACTATATGCTGCTTTTACCATGGCCGACCCGCCTGTAGCAAGTATCAGGGAGACATTTTTATTTGACATAAGTTCATGAGTTCCTTCCATGGTAAGTATGCTCATTCCCGATACAATCCCTTCAGGTGCACCTGCTTCCACCGCAGCATCGCTTACGACTTTGATTGCTTCAGTAATGCAGTGGATCGCCTTTGGATGCGGACTAAACACGATCGCATTTCCGGATTTTAAGGCGATAAGGCTCTTGTAAATCACTGTAGAAGTAGGATTGGTTGAGGGTACCAGCCCTGCAATAACACCTACCGGCGAACCTATTTCTACTATTTTTTTCTCCTTATCTTCTCTTAAAATCCCTATTGTCTTTAAATCTTTCATGTTCTCATATACAGTTCTGCTTGCAAATTTGTTTTTGATTATCTTGTCATGCAGGTTTCCAAAAGTTGTCTCTTCAACTGCAAGTTTTGCAAGCCTTTCAGCTTGTGATTCAGCAACTTCTGCTACATGCTTTACAATCTGATTTATTTTATCCTGTCCTAAGCTGCAATACTTTTCTTGAGCATCTTTTGCCTTTTGAGCAAGGCATCTTGCTTCCTGTATGGACTGCAAATCTTTATCCATAACTTCCATCTATTTTGACCTCCTTGTGTAATGGTCCAAAATTGCCTTGATTAATTGCCTTTTCTTTGCAAATTTAATATCTTTCCTCGTCAATGAATTCAAATCCATTTGTCTTGCCAAATTTCTGAGCTCAACAACTTTCATTTTTTCAAGCTCTTGTCGCATTTTAAAAAGTGCTTCACTTTTATCCTGCTTTTTAACTTCATCTTCTGTTGGTACTATGATTTTTTCTTTGGCTTGTACTGTTTCGTTTTCTGATGCAGCCTCTTGCTTTAAATCATTTTTTGATGCGGCTTTTTCTCTATGCTCACAAAAAATCTCAAATACTTCATCAGCAGGCTTTGGTATGACAAATGATGAAATCAATTTCCCTACTTTATGTACCGCTGCCTCTGCAGCCTCAATAGACGCATTTACCGCGCCTACATCACCTGTGACCTTGATTGTCACAAGCCCCCCGCCTATAAGTTCACAGCCGGCGAATTCAACATTTGCAGACTTCAGGGATACATCCAATGCTTCTACCGCCCCTATATACCCCAGCGTTTCAATCATACCTAAGGCTTCCATCTATTTCTCCTTAATATAGCTAAAATTGAGTCGGGTTATCGGCCACAAATTTTACTGAATTGGCAAAAGCATCGCAAGCAGCTTTACAAGCGGACTGGCTTCCGGTCAATAAACCCCCGCCAAAGTTAGTTTCTGAAGGTGGCCCATAGAATGCTGCAAGCTTCACATCAGCTGCTTTTAAAGCAGCATCCAAACCATACATGGCCTCAAGCGGCGGTGCTATCAAATATGCTATTGCTTCTCCTTCAGGTATTCCAGCTATTTTTGAAAGATATGAACCTGTTCTCGATATGCAATGTGCATAATAAACAATATTATCTTCATCGTTTGCACTGTAAAAGCATGCTCCATTATTTATAAAATCGACTGCTGCATCCAATCCGCTTCTGATTTCCGCAGGATTAGGACCGGCAAGGATTCCTATAAATTCACCTGCAAGTTTTGTGCTTGCATTTGAGGAACCTGCATACATGGATCTTGCATAAATTACTTCAACATCTGCTTTCTTCGTAGCTTCATCAATTGCTGTATAGGAAACATCATCAATATCAGAAGTTATAAGCCCTAAACTTTTTTGATTTGGCTGTAATTTTAACGATTGTGCCAAATCTGGATCAACATTAGGAATAATTTTTACGCTCAACACATGAGCTTTTACCGGATCATTTTTCATACACTTTCCCTCCTAATCAAAGTTTCAAATTGACTCCGCTTACTTTCTTTTCCAATATGAGCTTTATGATATCCGCAATATGAGCTCCCGCTTCCACAGGCGGCGTTCCACCTCTATGGATATTGGAAACAACAGTTCTTCTTGCTTCAGGCATATTGACTTTTCCTCTGTAAGCCATATATGCGCTCATGCTTTCAGCTGTGACAAGTCCCGGTCTCTCTCCTATAAGAACGCATGTTACTTCGGCATCAAGCACTTCTGAAATAACATCCATTGCAGGGACTCTTCCATACTTTACGAAAAACGGGGTCCCGACTTTTATTCCATAACCTTCAAGTCCCTGGATAATCGCCGGCAGAACATCGGCCACATTTGATTCAATCGACGTTGAACTTAATCCATCAGATACATAAATTTGAACTTGGGGGCTTGCTGTGCATTTTTCCTTTATCTTATCGATTTCTTCCTTATCAAATTGCCTTCCAAGATCAGGCCTTGTAAGATACTCATCCTTGTTCTTGCACTTTGTTTTTATTGAAAATAAATTCATTTTCTTAAGAAACTCTTGCGAAACATCTGTAAAAACAGCATCCATTGCAGCAGCATGGTCTGCTCTGAATCTTAAGAGCGTTTCGGTCTTATACCTTGGACCGGCCCTCCATACGCCAAGCCTTGCAGGAGTCTTTTCTTTGGCTTTCATATATTCTTCTCTATTTTTTGGATCTGGAACATATAAAAGTTCCTTTAAGCTTCCCTCTGTTATGTCCGGTAAAAAGGCATCTGATACAGTACTGTCCGTGCTTTTGCCTATATCCGGTCCATTTGAATCCGTTTTTTCGCCGGAAGTCATCTCACAAAGGACCTGCTCAACCATCTTTTTCAACTCATTCTCTGATATCATTATTCTCACCCCTTATTATTTAAGAAATATAGATGCATCTCCAGCAATTTTAGTAAGCCTTCCGTTTTCGGTTATGCCCATTTTTTCAAGCCATTGGTCAAACTCCTTGATAGGCCTCAGTCCCAATAATTGCCTTAGCGTTGCAATATCATGATAGCTAGTGCATTGATAGTTCAGCATTACATCATCGCCAAAAGGTACGCCCATAAAGTAATTACATCCGGCCGTTGTCAGAAGCACTGCCAAATTTTCCACATCATTCTGATCCGCTTTCATATGATTTGTATAGCAAGCATCGCATCCCATAGGAATACCTGTAAGCTTGCCCATGAAATGATCTTCAAGTCCTGCTCTTATGACCTGTTTGCTGTCATATAAGAATTCAGGTCCTATAAAACCAACAACCGTATTTACTAAAAAAGGACTGTATTTCTTTGCAAATCCATAGCATCTTGCCTCAAGCGTTACCTGATCCGCTCCATTATGGGAACCCGATGAAAGCTCCGAGCCCTGTCCGGTTTCAAAATACATGACATTCGGGCCGGTTGATGTTCCTTGCCTTGTCACGATTTCTTTTGCTTCACTAAGCATATCAGCGGTTATGCCGAATGCTTCATTTCCCTTTTGTGTACCGGCTACACTCTGAAAAATAAGGTCTGAAGGTGCTCCCTTCTTTATAGCTTCCATTTGTGTCGTTACATGGGCAAGCACACATGCTTGGGTAGGTACCTCCCACTTTGCCTTGATTTCATAAAACTTCTTTAAAATCTTGCTTACATTATCTACTGTATCTTCAACAGGATTTAATCCTATTACCGCATCGCCTACTCCATATGACAAACCTTCCAAAATCGAAGCTACTACGCCGTCGATGTTGTCAGTGGGATGATTTGGCTGCAGCCTTGATGAAAGCGTGCCTTCAAGTCCTATCGTAGTATTGCAGTGAGCCGTCCTTCTTATCTTCCTTGCGCCGTAAATGAGATCCAAGTTTGACATCAACTTTGCAACTGCAGCGACCATTTCGCTTGTAAGACCCCTGCTCACCCTTTTAATCTGTTCGGTAGTTGTATCGTTGCTTAATATCCACTCTCTCAATTCGCTGACAGTCCAATTTTTGATCTCGTTGTAGATTTTCTCGTTTACGGAATCCTGTATAATTCTTGTAACCTCATCCTTGTCATAATCGACTACAGGATTATTCCTCAAATCAGCTAAAGTTAAATGGCTCAATACCACCTTGGCTGCAATTCTTTCGGAAACCGTCGATGCAGCAATGCCCGCAAGCTTGTCTCCTGATTTCTCCTCATTTGCTTTAGCAAGAACTTCCTTAACTGATTTAAATTGATAAACTTTACCAAATAATTTGGTTTTTAAAATCATTTTTTTCACCCCTTTTTATGAACTAAATGCTAATGTTTTAATGACCACAGGAACAACACGTCCATTCATAAGCGGCTT
>CALCDS010000031.1 GCA_937900065.1 uncultured Clostridiaceae bacterium
TTTTTATATTGCTCCAGAAGCTCAACCAATTCATCTTTTTGGGTGATCGCATTTATAGCATTTTTTACAGCTGAAGCATTTCTAAGGCCCTTTATGTACCATGCGGCATGCGACCGCATTTCCCTTATGCCGACCGCTTCGCCCTTAAAATCGATCAGCATAAGCGCATGCTTTATCGCCATGTCTATTCTCTCTTCGGGAGTCGGCTCAGGTAAAAGTTCATTGGTTTTTATATAATGTATGCATCTTTTAAATATCCACGGATTGCCCATGGCGCCCCTTGCTATCAATATGCCGTCACAACCGGTTTCGTCAAAGATTCTCTTTGCAGCTTCAGGCGAAAACACATCCCCATTTCCAATCACAGGTATGCTTACAGACTCTTTCACCTTTCTTATGATCTCCCAGTCCGCATTCCCCTGATACATCTGCGCTCTTGTCCTGCCATGTATCGATATAGCGCTGGCTCCGCTTTCTTCAGCCATAACCGCAAATTCAACAGCATTTATGCTGCTTTCATCCCATCCCTTTCTAAATTTTACAGTCACGGGTTTGCTTGAGTTTTTAACCGTGCTTTTTATGATTTCAGATGCTTTTTCAGGATCTTTCATCAAAGCAGCTCCTTCACAATTCTTGACTATCTTAGGAGCCGGGCATCCCATATTGATGTCAATCAAGGCGACTTTTTTATCCTCGCATACCAATTTTACCATTCTTCCCATGATATCAGGGTCCGAACCGAAAATCTGTACTCCCACAGGAGCCTCCCTGTCATCTATGTCAAGCATCATATGAGTCTTGCGGCTATTATAATACAATCCTTTTGCGCTTATCATTTCAGTATACACAAACCCGCATCCAAATTCTCTGCATATTATCCTGAAAGCTTTATCGGTTACACCGGCCATAGGGGCCAGAAATATATTATTGGCAAATTCAATATTTCCTATCTTCACAAAATCACCTTTTCACTTTGTATTCATCTCATATATTATTCTCAACCCTTCAATCGTTAAATACTCATTTACTTTATTGATTGCCTTGGACTCGGAGCTTATAAGGTTTGCAAGTCCACCCGTAGCGACAACAAAAGGATCAGAGCTTCCGCCCTTTTGCATTTCGTCTTTCATCTTCGCCGTGATATAATCTACAAGTCCTATATAGCCGTAGATTATGCCAGCCTGCATGCTCTGCACCGTATTTTTGCATATCACTGTCTGAGGTTTGACAAGTTCAACTCTCGGGAGTTTTGCGGTTCTTGAAAACAACGCTTCGCTTGATATGTTTATGCCCGGTACAATAGCTCCGCCCATATAGTCCCCATTCGCTGCAACAGCGCAAAATGTCGTCGCGGTCCCAAAATCGATTATTATGAGCGGACCGCCATACAATTCATGCGCGGCTACAGCATTCACGATTCTGTCTGCACCGACTTCCTTGGGATTATCATATTTTATGTTTATGCCTGTCTTTATTCCGGGGCCAACGATCAAGGGCTGTATCCCGAAATATTTTTTTATCATATATTCCAGCGAGTTCATGACATTCGGCACAACCGAGGATATGATGATTCCATCGATTGTTTTAAAATCGAGCCCTTTGCTGTCAAACAAGTTTTTAACTATCATTCCATATTCGTCAGCCGTCCTGAAAGTACCTGTTGACAGTCTCCAGTCAGCAACCAGCTTTTTTCCGTCAATCACCCCAAGCACTACGTTCGTATTTCCAACATCGATCACAAATATCATATTTACTCCTCCACGTCCTATAAAACAGGCTATATAGAATCTGACTATATAGCCTGTTTTCAATATTATACCCTATCTTCTTATACTGTTTATCGATTTGATTATTATAGTCACAAGTATGACTGCAAGACATAACTCAGCCACTCCATTTGTGAGTGCTACACCCACAAGAATTTTACCCATATTTGCCATGGTCACTCCGTTTATTTCGGCAAATTGTCTTGAAGATACAAGATATATCATGCCGAGCACTCCTGCCGTATTCACCATTGTGCCGACCGCAGCCGCCACCGGCACTGCCAATCTGGCGCGTGCTTTCTTGAATGATTGCCTATCAGACATTTTAGAAATTTTAATCCACCTGTACACATAAGCTGATATGATCCCAATCATCACTCTTGGAAAAACAGATACGAGAGGATTGATAAATATAGGCGCAAGCGGTCCGGAAAGATTGATTATAAGACTTGAAATGCCGAATATAAGCCCTACTATTGCTCCTGCTATAGGACCTTCAACGATTGCCGCAATGATTACAGGTATGTGCATGAATGTTGCCTTTATCACACCAATATAAATATAGCCTAACCCAGGCACTATACTCATTACAATGGCAATCGCGCTAAGAAGCGATATGGTTGTTATCCTCCTTACAGTAAAATATGGGTTAGCATTTGCATGAACTGTGATCTTCATTTTTTTCTGCCTCCTGTTCCAGCTCTTCAACATATGCACCAAAAGTGCAATACAAGATGCCGGACAAATTGATTATTTTTCGGCTCTGTTAACAAAGGTGTTGATTTTTTGAGCATCCTGTTCGCCAGTTCACTTGGATTGCTCAAAAAATCAACATTACACTTTAACACAGCCTATTTTTTGTTCATGTAGTCCGATTCCATAAGAATATCGGCTCAACATCATACAGTATTTTAACACAAAGTTATGATTTTGAACAATCCTACGGCAATTAAATATTCATTTACACATAGCCGCCAATTCCTCTTACAGACACGTCACCTGACAATACCTTTCTTTCTGATCCGTCATCCAGCTTTATTACAAGGGTGCCGTCGCTTAATATATCGGCTGCCTGTCCTTTGAAACTTTCATTTATAGATGTGACATTTACGCGCTTATTCAGCGTGACCGAGTAAGATTTAAACTCATCTATTATATTTTTCAGGCCGTTTATTTTATAATCTTCATACAAATTTTCAAACTCAAGAAAAACTTTTGAAATCAGTTCTTTTCTGGATACTTTTCTGCCTGATTCCAAATATATGGATGTTGCGATTTCCTTTATCTCTTCAGGAAACCGCTCGACATTAGCATTTATGCCTACGCCGATTATAATATAGTTTACCGCATCGATCTCAGCGCTCAATTCAGTCAATATGCCGCACACTTTTTTATTATTTATTATTATATCATTGGGCCATTTTATACCTGCGTCCAGTGAGCACACCTCTCTTATTGCGCGGCATACCGCAGTGCCCATCACAAGAGTTATTCCCGGCGACTCTTCAGGCTTTATCTTTGGCATTATCACGACCGAAAATGCAATGGCCTGGTACTTGGGTGTTGTCCATTTCCTTCCCATTCTTCCCCTCCCGGATGTCTGCTCTTCCGCAATCACAACAAGTCCTTCCTTAGAGCCCTTTGATGCAATCTTTCTTGCCTCATCATTCGTACTGCCTATGCTGTCAAAATACACAATATGCCTTCCAACATACCTTGTATTTAAAAAGGGCATTAGTTCCTGCTTTGTAAGCCTGTCTGGAGATTCAATCAGCTTATAGCCCTTCCTGGAGGAGGACTCGATCACATAGCCTTCCTGTTTCAGTTCGTTTATATGTTTCCATACGGCTGTACGCGACACGCCGAGTGAACTGCTTATATCTTCGCCAGATACAAATCCATCCGAATCTTTCAAAAATTTTAAAATGCTGTATTTCATATCAACACC
>CALCDS010000032.1 GCA_937900065.1 uncultured Clostridiaceae bacterium
GGTTTGCTTGGGGAAATCATTTGCATAATCGATAATTGCAGTGGATAATATATGGGATAACAAAACTTTGAAATATTGAATAATTGATGTAAAAATGGTATCATTACAAAATGGTGATTATTAGGCGTGCTAAATCATGATTGTTCAAATTCAACGCCTTTTTAACATGACCTATTTTATTGAGGATGTGCTTTTTATGAAGAATTCAACCGATATGGTGATAGGCAATGTGATAACCGGCATAGAGAAGGAAAGCATTGCAAAAGAGCTTGGAATTGAGCCTGGAAGCAGGTTGCTTTATATAAACGGTCAGCCGGTAGAGGATATAATCGATTATAAATACCTTATTTCAGATGAACATATAGTGGTTGACATACTTAAAGACGGCGAGGAATGGGAATATGAAATCGATAAGGACTATGATGAGGATATAGGTCTGAAATTTGAAAATCCCATAATCGATAGGGCCTGGCACTGCTCCAACAAATGTATATTTTGTTTCATAGACCAGCTTCCCAAGGGAATGCGCAAAACATTATATTTCAAAGATGATGATTCGAGGCTGTCGTTTTTGCAGGGAAATTTTATTACAATGACGAATATGCGTAAAAAGGATATAGAGAGGATAATAAAATACAGGATAAGCCCATTGAATGTATCAGTGCACACAACAAACCCCTCTCTTAGAAAAAAGATGCTCGGCAATAAAAATGCGGGCAATATAATGAGCATATTGAAGCATCTTTGCGATAATGGAATACATCTAAACTGCCAGATCGTTCTTTGCAGGGGCATAAATGATGGGGAGGAGCTGAAAAATACAATAAGAGATTTGTTTTCGCTTTATCCGGCCATAAAAAATGTTGCAGTTGTGCCGGTTGGGATGACAAGATACAGAGAGGGCCTCTATCCTCTCATGCCATACGATCCTGAAAGTTCAAAAGATGTGATAGATATAATTGAAGGATTTCAGAATGATATATATCCAAAAGTAAAAGATATGTTTGTAAGGGCTGCCGACGAGTTTTACATAATGGCCGGCTGCGATATGCATGGACCCGAATATTATGACGGATACCCGCAGCTTGAAGATGGGATAGGCATGATAACCAATTTCATGGAGAACATAAAATACTCGCTAAAAAATTTAAAACCAGTTAAACTAAATAAAACCGTATCCGTAGTTACCGGAGTGCTGCCTTACAATTATATAAAGCAGACCTGTGATATGATAGAGCAAAAGATATCAGGCCTTCATATAAACATTTATAAGATTGAAAACAATTTTTTTGGAGGCGGTATAACAGTGACAGGACTTTTGACAGGCAAGGATATAATAGGCCAGCTTACAGGGAAAAATCTTGGAGAGAAGCTTATAATGCCTTCAAATCTTTTAAAGCATGGAGAAGACGTGCTGCTTGATGATGTTACGCTGTCGGACATAGAAAGAAAGCTTGGGGTAAGTGCTGCAATATCTAAGTTTGATGGAAGCGATCTGATAGATACTATA
>CALCDS010000033.1 GCA_937900065.1 uncultured Clostridiaceae bacterium
ATGATGCTTGATAATTTCAGGCGCTTTATGGAAAAATGCGGTATCATATATAATCTACAAGATTTTCTTGCTTCCTCAATCAATTCATTGCTTCATAAAAACGCGGGCGGTTCATTCATTTAACATGATCGATCATGTTAAATGAATGAACCGCCCGCCAGTGAAATTCTAAAAATTCTTTATCCTATGCAGCCGTACTCGACGATTTGCTTACATCGGGTATAGTCTTTGCGTACTTTCTTCCGTATACCATGAAGCATGTAAAAAATACAACCATTGTTATCAATGCCAGCACTATGCCTATTGTCCTCGGCATATTGAATCCTATCTTTTGAGTATAGATATATGTTGATGTAACTGCCGTCATAAACATTGCAGGTAAGGTTGTAACCCAGTGATAGTTTCCTCTGTACTTATAAAGATATACAGATGCTGCCCATAATGAAACCATTGCCACGGTCTGGTTGGCCCATCCGAAGTATCTCCAAAGTATATCAAAATTGACTTGTGATAATATTATACCCACTGCAAATACCGGTAACACCAATGTTATTCTTTTTGATATCGGCTTTTGATCTATCTTGAATATATCTGCCAGAAGAAGCCTTGCGCCTCTAAATGCTGTATCTCCTGAAGTTATAGGGCATATAACGGCACCGAGAACTGCAAGCACTCCGCCTACAGCACCCATTATAGCAAAGCAAGATTGATAAACAACTCCGCTGGCTCCTATTTTGGTCAATTGCTGTGCAAGCTCTGGAAGTCCGCCCTTATAGAATGCCATTCCAACAGTTGCCCATACCATAGCTATTATGCCTTCGGCAATCATAGCGCCATAGAATACTTTCCTGCCGTCTTTTTCAGTCTTAAGGCACCTTGCCATCATAGGAGATTGAGTCCCATGGAAACCTGAAATTGCTCCGCATGCTATCGTAATAAACAGTCCCGGGAATATAGGAAGCTTTGCAGGATGCAGATTTGCTAATGTCAAAGCAGGAATACTATATCCTTCAATAAGCATTCCGCCTCCGACTCCTAAAGCCATTATGACAAGGCAAACACCGAATATAGGATACAGTCTCCCGATAATAACATCGATTGGAAGTATAGTTGCCAGAAAATAATATATGAATATTATCGCAATCCACACATTTTTATTAAAGAATGTTCCTGAGGTGAGCATCGAAAGAAGCATTGCAGGCGATGTGACAAACACAACTCCTACAAGAAGAAGCAGCACTACCGTAAATACCCTCATTACCTGCTTTAGGGTCTTGCCAAGATATATGCCATGATATTCTGCTATGGAGATGCCGTCATGTCTTACCATAATCATACCTGACATGAAATCGTGCACTGCACCTGCAAAAATGCATCCAAGCACAATCCAGAAGTATGCTGCAGGCCCCCACAGTGCTCCCTGCAGTGCACCAAATATAGGCCCGGTGCCTGCTATATTAAGCAGTTGTATCAAAAATACCTTCCACGTCGGCATCGGAACATAGTCTACTCCATCACTCTTGGTATATGCAGGCGTTTTTCTGTTTTCGTCGATTCCAAAAAGTCTCTCTACGAATTTGCCATAAATAAAGTAACCAACAATAAGAAGAATGATACCTAATACAAAAGACATCATTAAAAACCCCCAATATTATATTTTTGTAAAGTGTGGTAAAAAATATAATAGCCATTTTAGGTTCAGCATAGATGTCATATTTGCCCATAATGTTTTTCAATCATGAGCATTTTATCCAGGAGCGGGAATGAGTAAATCCATATTATAACTATCATCACCCCCATAATCATCTTTTCCCGAGCCTGAAAAATAAGCGATTTCGTATAGGCATTGAAGCAGCATTGTAATCTTTAAGATAGGTTTTATAAAGAAATTTAATATATTTACAATTGAAACGAACTTTAAAATGAACTTTAACTCTATTATACGTGGTTTCAGCTATATTATAGTACCGTATATCAAATTTTTCAACAAAAACCTTTTGGATAAGCATATAAAGCATCTATCAT
>CALCDS010000034.1 GCA_937900065.1 uncultured Clostridiaceae bacterium
ATTTTATATGTTCCAGTTAATATATAGTTCTCTAAAAATAATTCGGCAATTTGCCGGTACGATAGCAATTCAGGCAGTATAATCCTGAAAAGCCAAACTTAAGCAAGGACATCGTCTTTTAAAGTTTGAAGTCTCTTTATAGAGAGTCCAGTAAAGTCTTAATATCATTATCATTATCATTTATATGCACCGATTCTAAGAGGTATCGATTTAACATCCCGCAAAATATCATCCTTGAATTCACATACATGCTCATACATATTATCGTCTTTTAACATTTTTGGAAGATACATGGGAACATTTAGAGCAACCCCTGTGTTATCCGGGTTTAGTATCCACGATATGTCCTTCCAATCAAGTATGCCTTCCCTTACCTTTACCGGTGTTTTATACAAAAAATCATCGGAAACATTTGCAGTAAAAGCATACATACCGCCGTTCATGATTCCGTCATCCTTCCAAGTAACCACCCCTTTATATTTCACAGTATCGAGTTTTATATTCGTCTCTTCGAATACCTCACGCATGATGCACTGAGTTGGCGTCTCACCTTTTTCAAGTTTGCCTCCGACACCGTTCCAGCTTCCCATCCAGCTTGGTTTTTCCCTGTTCAATAGCAATATTTTATTCTTCTGTTTTATAAAGCAAATCGTATACTTAAGCATATAATCCTCCTGTGGCACTGCCATCAAAATTTTGTTATTTCAGATTTCCAGCTCATATCATTATTTAAAATTCTCATATTGTTTTTCATAGTCTCTATGCATATTTGTTTCGAATTTTTCTATATATACGTTTGAAAACTCTTCAGCAGATATATGGAATCTGTTTAAAACATCCATAAAATACATTAAGGTATCTCCCATTTCTTCTATGAAGTGTTTCCTCACTTCGCTGTCTTTCATAACATTATCCTCGCCCTTTTTCTTTATTATTGCAATAGCTTCTCCAATTTCCTCAATCATGTATAGTATAAATGACTTCCCATACTGGGGCTCCATTGGAGACCATGCATTCTTATTCTCATCCCATAATTTATAAGACATCTGCAGCATCTCGGATATGTTCAAATCCCTTTTCCCATTATCCATTGTTCTTTCCCCCTGACTTGTATTTAAACAAGATTTTATTTGGCATCATAATTAAAAATCAACAAGCTTATTTATCAATTATACCAATAAAATATCGTCAAAATTAAAAAGAACATACTAATTTATGAAAAGAGTTTGGCAAATTGGGGATGATAATCATTAAGATCACTTTTGCATTTTTAAAGGAGAAGATTACATGGTTACACGCAATTTACAGCGCAAGGAATTGGAAAAAATATACGGAGAAATCAGTCCCTTTGAGTTTAAGAATAAATTAATCAGTCTGGCAAAGGAACAGATGGAGAAAAGTGCACGCACCATGCTTGATGCAGGAAGGGGCAATCCAAACTGGACCGCGGCATCGCCACGCGAAGCCTTTTTTGCATTCGGGCAATTTGCAACAGAGGAAACCCGCAGGGTTTGGAATGATAATGATCTGGCAGGAATGCCAAGAAAGCAAGGCATTGCAGAACGCTTTAAAGCATATATCGAAAAACACCGAAATGATCCTGGAGCCAATCTGCTCGAAAATATTATCGATTACGGCATAAATGCGCAGGGATTTGATCCTGATGATTGGGTATATGAACTGGCAGACGGTATTATTGGAGATAACTATCCATATCCCGGTAGGATGTTGATTCATGTTGAGAAAATCGTCCATGATTATCTCACTCGTGAATTGTGCAGCAAATGTCCGCTGCATGGCAAATTTGATTTGTTCGCCGTTGAAGGGGCTACTGCGGCAATGTGTTACATATTTGATTCCCTGATTGCAAACAAACTGCTGCACGTTAAGGACAAGGTCGCCGTTATGGTGCCTGTATTTACGCCTTATCTTGAAATTCCGCATTTATCAAGATATGATTTTGATATCATCGAAATAAATGCCTCGGAATTGACCGATGACGGCATTCATACATGGCAGTATCCCGATGAGGAATTGGAAAAACTCAGGGATTCGGGAATCAAGGCTTTGTTTGTTGTAAATCCCAGCAATCCTCCATCTGTGGCAATAAGGCCAAAATCAGTTAAATATCTTGTTGATATTGTAAATGAAAATAATCCGGACCTGATGATCATTTCAGATGACGTGTACGGCACATTTGTTGACGATTATAAATCGCTGTCAGCGGATCTGCCTTTTAATACAATAGGCGTTTATTCTTTCTCTAAATATTTCGGTGTAACAGGCTGGCGGCTTGGAACAATTGCAATCCACGAGAACAATGTATTTGACAAACTGCTCAATGAAATGCCGGAAAATATAAAAAAGCAGTTAAGGAAACGCTATGCAAATCTTTCCACAGAGCCAGACAATATCCGCTTCATCGACCGGATCGTAGCCGACAGCCGGCAGGTTGCCCTAAACCACACCGCAGGCTTATCCACTCCCCAGCAGGTTATGATGGCTTTTTTTGCAGCCTTTGCACTGCTTGATAAAGACGATAAATATAAACAGCTTATAAAGCGTATCTGCCATCGCCGCCAGCAGCTTCTGTTCGATGGTTTAGGATTAAATTTAAGAAAGGATCCATATGATGCGGCTTATTATACGGAATTTGATCTCTTGGAGTGGGCCTGCCATTATTACGGCAGTGATTTTGCAAAGTATCTGAAAAATAATCATAAACCAATAGAAATACTTTACCATCTGGCAGAGGAATCCTCAATAGTTTTATTAAATGGAGGAGGTTTTCATGGGCCCGAGTGGTCCATAAGGATTTCACTGGCCAACCTCAATGATGCATATTATTCCG
>CALCDS010000035.1 GCA_937900065.1 uncultured Clostridiaceae bacterium
AATTTTATCGATAGCTGATATTTACAATATATAAGAGTCTATACCACGAAGGTAGAGCATTTGCTCTACCTTTTTATTATTAACAAAGCAAAAAACATAGGCAAACTTCCTTGATGTTTTGCCAAAACATTTTAGTCGTTATTTTATATTATTGATTTGAGGGGGTTAATAAAATGAAGATCAAAACTAAAGAACTGTCAAGGGCAGGCTTATTTCTCGCATTAGGTTTAATAATCCCATATGTATTTCATATGTTAGGAGGGATGGCAGGCCAGATATTCCTGCCCATGCATCTGCCGGTGATACTGTGCGGCTTCTTGCTCGGAGGAAGATATGGTTTAATAGTCGGAATCATCACGCCGCTTTTAAACTCCCTGCTCACTGGAATGCCTCCCATATATCCAACAGGAGTTGCTATGGCTTTTGAGCTTGGAACATACGGACTCATATCAGGTTATTTATATAAGAGAAAAAGGATAAATATGTTTATATCATTGATTTCTGCAATGCTTTTGGGTAGACTTGTTTCAGGGGCAGCAAATTATATTCTATTATCAATGATGGGGAAAAAATACATGCTTGAAGTATTTTTAGCATCATCTTTTATAACTCCGATATGGGGAATTTTGATACAATTGATTTTAATTCCGCTTTTAGTAAAATTAATCAACAGTAATAAGGAAATGAGATAATAATGGATACCAGAGAATTCTTTAACAGCGTTGCTTTCAAATGGGATGAGATGTGCAAACATGACACATCTAAACTTAGAAAAATAGTTGAGATGTCATGTTTGAGAAAAGATTCTAAAATACTCGACATAGGCACAGGCACGGGAATTTTAATCAGCTTTCTTTTACAAACATGCCCTGCAAGTATCACTGCTGTTGATATTTCAGAAAACATGATAAAAGTGGCCAGAGAAAAATACAATAACCCCAAAGTCGAATTTATTGCTGAAGATATAATGAAATTCAACCGAACCGGATATGATTATGTTTTTATATATTCAGCCTATCCTCATTTTAAGGATAAGGACGGCCTGATTAAACATATCTCCAAGCTTACAAATGTCAATGGGAAAATTGTAATCGCACATTCTGAGGGCAGAGATACTATAAACAGCATGCATCAAAAAAGCGAGTTTGTAAGCAGCGATATTTTGCCTCCAATTAAAGCAACATCCTTTATATTGTCAAAATACTTTAAAGTAGATAAAATGATTGACAACAGCGAAATGTATTATATATCCGGAATAAAGAAGTAAACCAAGACATCACTTTTCCATGTGGTCTCTGATGTCATCTATTATTTCTTCTATTATTTCTTTTATTTCCAGATTTCGTGTACCGGGTATATATATGCCGTGCTTTTTAAGGGGTATTATATATTTAACACAATTGAGCTGGAAAATGCTTTTAGATATTTCCGCAGTTATTTCACCTTTTATTCCGCCACTGCACATCATGCCGATAGGTCCTATTATGCAATCAAATGTATTGTCTTTGCAAAATGAGCATATGGAATTCTCTCCTGTAATTCCTGTATCTGCTCCGGCCTTCATCATATTTGAAGTTGCAGTGGCATTTGTTCCTAGTGCAATCACATAAACATCGCTGTTTAGTTTTTTCCTTATTCTTTTTATGACTGTAAGTCCAAGCCCCGCTCCTTGGGCATCAAGCACTGCAATTTTCATACTTTACCCCCTATGCCTTTTTGTTAATAAATATATAATCTGAATTTAAAATATGCTAATAAAAAAGGGGCCAAAATAATCAACTTCTGAAAAGCACAACCAGTAAAATAATGTGCAAATCAATAAAAAAAATAATCCATAATACAACATTATAGCTTTCTTTATGGATATTTCAATAGAACTCCCTTAAAGGATGGGGGCAACATTTTTTTAAAGAGTCTCGAAAAAATGTTGCCCCCATCCTTACTCGCCTTTATTTTATTTAGAATAGAAATAATCTACATTGTCTTTAGTCACGATAGTAACACCGGTATCTACTGACGGAGGCAGCGGTGTAACTTTAGCAGTTTTCCAATCGCCGTCAATAGGTTTTAACAGATCATGCTTCAGATTGTACAAGTACATAGTCCCCCAATAGCCCATATTCCATGTTCCTTGAGCTATTGTAGCATCGATAACCCCGCCTTTAATCTGGTCTAGGGTACCCTTATCAGTATCAAAACTTACGACGTGGACTTTACCGACTTTGTCTGCCTCTTTTACTGCTGTTGCAACTCCGACACCTGTTGATGCCTCGGTTGCAAATACACCTACCAGATCAGGATTTGCCTGCAGTATTCCTGCCGTCACCTGAGCTGATTTTATTTGGTCTGATTCTCCGCTCTGTACTGATACAACTTTCATGTTCGGATATTGTTTTTCTATAGTCTCTTTAAACCCTGCCGTTCTTTCCTCATGATTGAGTTGTCCGGGCTGCGTAACAACTGCAACATTGCCTTTCTCCCCTACCAATTTTGCAAGAGCAATTGCAGCGTTTTGTCCTGCAGAATAGTTTGATGTCGCCAAGAAAGAATAACGCCCTGAAGCCGGTGAATCGGAATCAAATGTAATTACTGGTATTCCCTGGCTTATTGCCTTATCAATAGGAGCTTTTAGAGCATCGGCATTGATGCATGTCAGCAGGATTCCAGCAGGTTTTTGTGCGATAACCTGTTCAAGCACCGTAACTTCCTGGTTGATATCATATTCGTTTGCTCCTGTGTATTGTACACTTATGCCAAGATTCTTTCCTGCATCCTCCATGCCTTTATAAGCGCCTTTCCAATATGAAATACCGGAAACAAAAGTAACCATTACATACTTTTCATCTTTAGAACCTACCATCACACTCGAATTGCCACTGTTTGCCGTACTGCTCGGAGCAGCCTTGCCACAGCCTGTCAATGTCATTGTTCCTAATAACATTACAGACATCAGCACTGATAAGAACTTTTTGAATCTCATAAAACGACCTCCCCTTTTCTTATATTAGGTTCTGTTAAAATATAATATTGATTTTGTTTAACATAACCTTATTAACGGGCTATTGCCCATTTTATGCATTTGTCAATTTTTACCTCTTAAATGTGCATATACATCGGCAACCACTGCCAATAGCAACACAACTCCCGATACTAGGCTCTGCCAGTATACAGAAACGTTTAGAAGCACTAGTGCATTATTTACAAGTCCAACAAGTATAATTCCAAGCAATGCTCCAAATACAGTCCCTTGCCCTCCGGTAAAACTTGCACCCCCGATTACGGCGCCGGCAATAGCCCTGGTTTCTGCTCCGTTGCCAGCTGTTGGAGTCGCAACATTAAATCTTGAAAGCGTTATTATGCCGGCAAGCCCTGCAAGGGTTGCACTCAATATATAAACATACAGCTTGACTTTGTCCGTATTTATGCCTGATAGCTTTGCTGCCTTTTCATTTGAACCGGTATAATAGACCTGCCTAAACTTTAAGGAATTTCTCAACAAATAGTCAAATATGATGACCAATACAAGTAAAATCAAAACAGGATTTGGTATTCCAAGTATCGAGCCCTGGCCTATGGCCTCAAAACTCTTGGATATGCTGCCTGTACTGATGGGCGAACCCTGTGTGAGTATGTAAGCCAATCCTCTAGATATCTGCATCATTGCAAGCGTTGTTATAAACGGGAAAAGCCCTATCTTCGTTATAAGCTCTCCTACAAAGCATCCTGCGGCGGCTGACAATAAAATTGCAATAAGACAAGCGAGCCATGCGTTCATGCCTTTTATCATCAAGGTTCCTGCGACAACGCTTGAAAAAGCCATTATGGCTCCTACCGAAAGATCGATTCCCCCAAGCACCAGCACCACTGTCATTCCGATAGCGAGGATTGCGTCCATTGACAGACCTATTAAAGTTGTCGTTATATTGGAAGCTGTCATAAATCCTGGCACAAAAAAAATCATCAAAATAATCAGTAAAAATATGATCAACAATATTGACGCTTCCCTGAATGCAAATATTCTCCTGAAGAAACTTCTTTTACTGTTAAGGCTTTTATTTTCCTTCTCCATATTCATACCCTCCAAACTACATGCTAATTTTAGTTCCGGAAGCATAACCCATTATCTTCTCTTCGGTAGCTTCTTCCCAATTCATTTCGCCTACGATCCTTCCCTGGCACATTATCAGTATCCTGTCACACAGTCCTAATATTTCAGGAAGTTCAGAAGATATTACAATAATTCCATGACCGCTGTTGCATAGACTCCTTAGCATTTGGTGTATCTCGAATTTAGCTCCGACGTCTATTCCTCTTGTGGGCTCGTCAAGCACCAAAACTCTAGGTTCAACACTGAGCCATTTTGCAAGCAGTACTTTCTGCTGATTTCCTCCGCTCAAATTTATGACAAGTTGATCTAAACTTCTGTATTTGGTATTCATCATTTCTACGTATTTTGTACTTAATTCATCAGTCAAATCGTTTTTGACCATTCCCATCTTGCTCACTTTTTTAAGAGTTGAAGAAATAATATTGTCTTTTATCTTCATATTCAAGAACAATCCCTGAGTTTTTCTATCTTCAGTAATGTAAACCAATCCGTTTTCTATTGCCTGTCCCACATTATTCAAGCTCAATTTTTTTCCGAAGAGCCTGACCTCGCCACTGTCAACAGGATCTATACCACATATTCCTCTTGCAACCTCGGTTCTTCCCGCACCCATCAATCCGAATATTCCAAGTATCTCCCCATCATATAATTTAAAAGATATATTATCGTAAACCTTTTTATGCGACAGATTATCGACCTCTAACATTACATTGCTTCCACTTCTGCCTTTTTCAGGATATATCTGATTCAGTTTCCTGCCTACCATGGATGCAATGACATCTTCTTGAGTTACATCCTTGACTTTATCGGTCCTGATAAATTTTCCATCCCTCAGTACCGTGACTTTTTGGCATATCCTGAATATCTCGTTTAATCTGTGGCTTATATACAATATCGCGATGTTATTTTTCCTTAACATGTCCAGGTTTTTGAATAACACTTCAACCTCATTTTCAGTAAGCGCGCTTGTCGGTTCATCAAGTATCAAAACTTTACAATTCATGGACGAAGCCTTTGCTATTTCAACCATCTGCTGCCGCGAAACGCTTAAGTTCCCAACGATTTCATTAGGGTCAATATCAGCATTAAACTTTTCAAGCACTGACAGAGAATCTCTAACCATTTTCTTTTTATCAACAATTTCAAATGACTTTACAGGAGTATTGCCTATGAATATATTTTCCGCAACCGATAAATTAGGGCATAAGTTCAACTCCTGATGCACTATTGAAATGCCTAAGACCTGTGCATCTTTCGGCGATTTAAATATTCGCCTGGCCCCTTCAAAATATATCTCGCCTTTGTCAGGAATCAATGATCCGCTGAGAATATTCATCAATGTGGACTTGCCGGCACCATTTTCTCCACATATCGCATGGATTTCTCCAGGATAAACTTTTAAATTGATATCTTCAAGTGCGTAAATACCGTGGAATGATCTGTATATACCTCTTGCTTCCATAATGGGCACATCATCCATACTCTTATCCCCCCAAACATATTGAATTTTCAATGCATATATCCGCCCTATCAAATTTTAAAAATGCCCTGACTGTTAAAAACGCCTGGATGTAAAGGGATCAAGCATAACTTGTTGTATTACTTGTACGTACATCAACCTTTTCTATAATTCTATTTTTGTTTTGCTTTTCCTGCTATTGTATATAGAAATTTCTTAATTTTTATTATAGACTGATAATTTAGATGAGCAATTGCTGTTTAAGCTTTATAAACGATTGGATATATAGTCGTAAATTATAGAAGTATATAATATGACTTAATTTATGTGATTTAAGATTTTAGTGCAACTGACCGTAATAAGCATTTTTACCATGTTTTCTTAGATAATGCTTGTCTAGAAGCGTTTGCCCCATGGGTTTTGTATCCGTATTTAACATGAGAGTATGATATGCTATTTTTGCAATCTCTTCAAGCACCACGGCATTATATACGGCTTCATCAGCACTTTTCCCCCATGTGAATGGACCATGACTGTGCACAAGTACGCCTGGTATTGTCAACGGATCAATATTGCTGAATGTTTCTGCAATTACATTTCCCGTTTCCATTTCATAATTGCCTTTTATCTCATCATCTGTCATTTTGCGAGTGCACGGTATCTTGCCATAAAAATAGTCCGCGTGAGTCGTGCCATAAGCAGGTATGCCCATACCCGCTTGAGCCCATGCAGTAGCCCAGGGCGAATGAGTGTGAACGATTCCACCTATTTTATCAAAACATTTATACAATACAATATGAGTCAAGGTATCTGATGATGGTCTCAGCTTACCTTCGACTTTTACTCCATCAAGATTTACCACTACCATATCATCAGCTGTAAGTTCCTCATATGGCATACCGCTTGGTTTTATCACAACAAGCCCGCTATCTCTGTCAATTCCGCTCACGTTCCCCCAAGTATATTTAACAAGATCATGTTTAGGAAGTTCAAGATTAGCTTTTAATACCGATTGTTTTAGTTGTTCAAGCATACATATCCCTCCATACAGTCTTAATTATTTTAAGCTTTGTTAAGGTAAGAAAATTTCCCTACTGCCGAA
>CALCDS010000036.1 GCA_937900065.1 uncultured Clostridiaceae bacterium
GTCGCCCTAGATAGATGACCATTCACGACAAAACTCGGCTTACAGATTTGCTTGCATTACTTGTTCAAAATACTGCACTTGGGCAGTATTTTTTTTTGCCTTTTTAGACGGCATTTTCAAGTAATGACTGACCTGATTTGATATTGTAATTGCCGTATATGATCATTAGAAAAGTACTGGCTTGGGTTATATGCTTATAGAATCGGAATTATGTTATAATTGGAAATGATGAGTCAAAATATTTTGACAAGGGTGGTGTTTTTATGCCGGTTGTCGAAGATATAGAGAGAATTGTAAAATTATTTCCTCAGCAGTATTATAAATTACTGCTATTGATTGGGCCGAGCGGCTCAGGCAAGACTTTCGTGTTAAAAAAATGCATGCAGGTTTTGATGTGCAAATATATCAATCTGAATTTGGAGTTATCACGAAAGCTTAAAGAAGTTCCTGTAGTCGAGAGATGTTATTATGTGCAGGATTACATAGATGAAATTGTTAAAAATAATGATAGTGATATTATAATATTTGATGATATCGAAATATTGTTTTCAAAGCATCTGAAGATAGATCCGCTGAGTACTTTGAAGAACATATCTAAATACAAAAAGTTTATTGCAGCATGGCCCGGATATATAAAAGGCGGTTATTTAGTTTACGCCGAAGAAGGGCATGAAGATTATATAAGATATAACCTTAATGAACTTGAATGTTCATATCTGAATTTAGGGAGGGGCATACAGGATGAAATATAGAGATCTTGTGCAGTTTGAACCAATTGAGACCGTTGTCAGGCTGAAAGATGCGGATAAAAAGAGTGAAGCTGAAAGGCTTGTAAAGACGTATGTAATGTCGGACAGCATGGCTGACAGTTTAATTGGAGTAGTTATCCCACAGATGCAGTTTGAACAGACAATAGATAACAAGGGAATCTTTATCGTAGGCAATTACGGGACCGGCAAGTCCCATCTGATGTCTGTTTTATCTTCTATTGCTGAGGATAAAAGCCTCCTTGACCTTCTAAAGAATGAAAAGTTCAAGGAGCATGCCAAATCCATAGCTGGAAGGTTTGAAGTGTTAAGATTTGAAATCGGCGCTACTAAGATGGATTTGCGGGATATTGTGTTTAAAAAAATCGAAGATGATTTAAAAAGACGTGGCATAGACTATAAATTCCCTTCTGCAGATGAGGTAGTCGATAATAAGCAATGCCTAGTTGAAATGATGGGTCTTTTCGAGGAAAAATATCCTGACAAAGGATATCTGATCGTAGTCGATGAACTTTTGGATTATCTCGGAAGCAGAAAAGAGCTTGAAGTAAAGTTTGATTTAGGCTTTTTAAGGGAAATGGGCGAGATAAGCAAAAATACGCGCATCAGGTTTATGGCCGGGGTTCAGGAGACTTTATTTGACAATCCTGCTTTTTCATTCGTTGCAAAGACCATATTAAAGGTCAAGGATAGATATGAACAGATAATAATAAGAAGGGAAGACATTTCTTTTGTAGTATCTCAAAGGCTCCTGCAGAAGAATAAAAAACAGAAGGCATGGATAAGGGAGCACTTGCAAGAATTCAGCCATATGTATAAGAATATGGAAGACAGGATGGATGAATATGTGGATCTTTTCCCAATCCATCCGGCATATCTTGAGACATTTGAAAAGGTATATACGGCTGAAAAAAGGGAAGTGCTCACGACCATTACCATTACTATAAGGAAATTGCTTGACAGAGAGGTGCCGGATGATGAACCCGGGCTTATTTCCTATGATACATATTGGCCGTACATAAAGGACAGCCCGTCCAAGAGGACGGATGCAGATATAAAAGAGGTGGCAGATAAAAGCGGGATACTCGAGAGCATCATCGATAGTTCGTTTACAAGGCCTCAGTATAAGCCTATGGCATTGAGGATAATATATGCATTGAGCGTTCAAAGGCTTACCACTGGAAATATCGATGCTCCCATAGGGATCACGGTCCAAAATATGAAAGATGATTTGTGCATTTACGACCCTGCGCTTCCTGAAAAAGAAGAGGACTTTTTAATCACCACGATAGAAACAGTGATGAGGGAAATATCCAATACAGTAAGCGGACAATTCATAGGCTACAATAAGGAAAACGAGCAATATTATCTGGATCTGAAAAAGGATATAGACTATAATGCAAAGATACAGCAGCAGGCGGATTTGCTTGATGATGATTCTTTAAACAAATATTATTTTGACATAATAAATAAATCCATGGAATGGGATACAACCGAGTATGTGACTGGTTTTAATATATATGAACATGTACTTCTCTGGACAGATAAAAATGTAACAAGGGATGGTTATCGTTTTTTGGGCAATCCAAACGAGCGTTCTACCGCCCAGCCGCCAAGGGCTTTTTATATTTATTTTCTTCCTCCGTATGGCGATTCAGGCAAAAAAAATTTAACAGACGGCAAGGATGAGGTATATTTTGAATTTACAGGAGACGATGAGTTCAAATCCATACTTAAGATGTATGCTGCAGCAAAAAAGTTGGCTGATCTTTCATCAAGCGAAAGCAAAGCAGCATATTTCAAAATAGCAGGAGATTATGAGAAACAATTGACCAAATGGATACGCCAAAACATCAACAAATGCTTTGATATAAGGTATAAGGGAGAGAGAAGGAACATATTAAACTGGCTTAAAGGCAGAAGGTTAAAGGACAGGACGCTTAAAGAACAGATAGATTTGGCGGCATCTAGTTGTTTATCAACTTATTTTGATGAATTGTATCCTGATTATCCCCAGTTTTCCATAATGATCACATCAGATAACATTAACCAGGTATTTAAAGCCGGCCTTGAGTATATTGCGGGTAAGAAAACCGATATCGGCATGAAGGCCCTTGATTCACTGGAGCTTTTGGATGGAGATGATATATCTCCTCAAAGTTCCATGTATGCAAAATATTTTATTGATGAGATAAATAGATTGCCTCAGGGCAAAGTCTTGAACAGGTCCGATATAATAGAGAGAATAAATGAAGATGTTGAATTGGACAAAAGGTTTAAGATGGAGCCTATATGGATCGTATTGATACTGTCTGCCTTGGTATACAGCGGAGATATAACGCTTGCCGCAGGCGGGAAAAAATTTGACGCTACAATGCTTAAAGAGCTGGCATCTGAAAATAGTTTAAACCTTATTGAATTCAATCATATAGACAGGCCAAAGGATATACCGATCGGCGCTCTTAAAAAATTGTTCGGCATGCTTAAATTGGCTCCGGGCATGATTGTAAATGCCAATACAAGGGAATCTGCCGTGTCGAGCATGCTTGTCAGGATCGATGAAAATATTGACAGAGCTTTGAAGGCTTTGAATTTTTTAAATGGGGACATATCCGTATGGGGAAAGCCTTCGATTGAAAGTTATGTAGTTGAAAATTACAAGGATGAAATAAGGGAATTCAAAGATTTTCTCGATTCCATCAAGATTTATAATAATACTGCAAAGCTGAAAAATTTCAGATATAGCGAAGATGAGATAGAGAAATACGGCTCTGCTCTCAAGTTTATGGATGAAGTCGATAAAATCAGGGACTTGAAGTCTAAAATAGAAGCCAATACATCATATCTTTCAAGCGCGGAGATCATATTAAAGGATGAGAACTGGAAGGCAAAAGTAAATGCATCCAAAATAGAACTTGAGAAGGCCTTGACAAACATCGATGCAATAGATGATGAATTTATAAGGCGCTTCAATATTGAATTGTCCGGGTTAAAGAATGATTATAAGAAAATGTATATGGAGCTTCATAAAAAGTACAGGCTTGATCTTAATGGGGACAGTACAAAGAAAAAGATAATGCACGGCTCCAAGTTTAACAACTTAAAAAAGCTTACATCGATAGAAGATATACTTCCAACTGCCAAACTGCAGGCCATACAGGATAAAATAGCAGAGCTAAAGACTTGCTATGAACTTACGGATAAGGATATGGAGAGCAGTTTCATATGTCCGTACTGCCGCTTCAATCCTTCAGAGGAAAGTACTCCTGTTTACGGGGCGCTGGACGGCATTGAAGATGACATTGATAAACTATATGATGAATGGACTGAAATAATCGTAACAAGCGTGGAAGATCCCATGGTAAAAGAGACATTTGACATATTGCTGAAACCCGAGCTTCAGGAAATAATGAACAGGATGATAGCAAGCAGAAAGCTGCCGGATGTGATTGACGGCAATTTCACTTCAGGCATAAATGTCCTCATGGGAGGGCTTGAAAAGGTGGAAGTATATGGCGATGACATGAAAAAGGCAATATCCGGAGGCAGGCCTGTGACTGTTGAAGATATCAAGGCGAGATTTGAAAGATATATAGATGAGATCACAAAGGGTAAAGATGAAAACAAGGTGCGTATAATACTAAAGTAGCGGAGGAACATGTGATGAAGCTTGACAAGGAAACTTTGGATAAACTAAGGAATATTGAAGGCTTTCCAATAGGAAAGGATGAGGACATCATAAAACTTTCGGATCCTCCATATTATACTGCATGCCCGAATCCTTTCATAAATGAATTTATAGAGAAATATGGTAAGCCTTATGATGAAGAAAACGATGATTATAATGTGGAGCCTTATGCTGCGGATGTCAGCGAAGGAAAGAACGATCCGATCTATAATGCCCACTCTTATCATACAAAAGTGCCCCATAAGGCTATAATGAGATACATACTGCACTATACAAAGCCGGGGGATATCGTATTTGATGGGTTTTGCGGGACAGGTATGACAGGCGTTGCAGCCGGCATGTGCGGCAGACCTGATAAAGAATTCAAACTGAAATTGGAGAATGAAGCTAAAAAGGAAGGCAAAAAAATAGAATGGGGTGCAAGGTATGCAGTACTTTGCGACCTATCTCCCGCAGCCACATTTATAGCTTACAATTATAATACTCCGGTTGATGCCCATGAATTTGAAACTGAGGCAAAAAAGATATTGTCTGATGTGGAAGATGAATGCGGCTGGATGTATGAAACCCATCACACTTTTGATGGGGAGGAACAGTATGGAATCGATGGAAAGCCTATAATAGGCAGGATAAATTACACGGTTTGGTCGGATGTGTTCATATGCCCCAATTGTTCAAATGAGATCGTATTTTGGGACGCAGCGGTCGATAAGGAAAACGGTAAGGTGATGGATGAATTCAAATGCCCCCACTGCGGGATGGACGTAAGAAAAAGGGATATTGAAAGGGCAAAGAGGACTTTTTTTGACAAGGCCATAGGTGAGACA
>CALCDS010000037.1 GCA_937900065.1 uncultured Clostridiaceae bacterium
AATTAAGAATTTAAATTTGGCGGCTGCTGTTTGAATAAAATGTTGGGGAATGTTTTAACAATATCCATGCTGATCATATTAAGCGCAGTATGGATATTTATATCCTGTATCATCTCATTTTTCATAAAAAAGTTTTTAAGACTCCATATCAGGGGAGGCAATCTTCTATGGCATGTCCTGCCTATAAGTCTGCTTATTGAAGTTGCCGTATCCATATTGTTTCTATTATTCCCGCCATCTTTATCAAAGCAGCCGCTGCCGACAGATAAAGCAGCATCTTATATCGTGCGAGGATATTATGCATGGATGCTTTTGCTGCCTGTATCCACTGCTATTGGAGTCGCTGCAGGCCTTAAAATAAAAGCTGTTTTATCCTTTATAAGGATGCATGTCAGGCGGCATTGACATCAAATATTCAAATGCTTATACTTCAATATATATGGTTATACTGTAAATAAAGTGCTGATTCTTGGAATGATACATTAAAGAGGTATGAACAAACAATTCCTTCAAGAGTCGGCATGAAATCATAAACACTTATGTAGAATTTGCACTATGCATTGCAGATAGGGAGCTGATACTTTGTGTGGATTTGTAGTTCTGTTAAGAAACAATCCAATAGATGATAAAGATAAGCAAAGAGATATTTTAGAAAAGATGACCCATATAATCAGGCACCGCGGTCCTGATGAAGAGAATTTTTTCATGGACGACAATATGTGCATGGGCTTTCGCAGGCTTAGCATAATAGACCTTAAAAATGGAAGCCAGCCTTTCTCATATGACGACGGAAGATACCGCATGGTGTTCAACGGTGAAATATACAACTATATAGAGATTAGAAACGAGCTTATAAAAGAGGGATTTACATTCACGACAAGCTCTGATACCGAGGTCATACTTGCTCTTTATAAAAAAATGGGGCATGAATGTGTAAAGCTTTTAAGGGGCATGTTTGCATTTGTAATATGGGACAGGGATAATAAAACCCTGTTCGGAGCCAGGGATCCTTTCGGCATAAAGCCTTTTTATTATGCTGATACTGAAAATGGTTTGTACTGTGCTTCCGAGAAAAAAAGTCTCATGTGCCTCGACGAAGTTTCAGATGATATAAATAATGAATCGCTTCATCATTACATGACTTTCCAGTTTGTCCCCGAGCCCGATACGATTTTAAAAGATGTATCGATACTTGAACCGGGCTGCACCATAACCAGGGGGCTTGATGGGCATGCTGAAATTTCAAGGTATTGGTCCGTGCAGTTTACCCCATCGCCCTGCCCGCATGATGAAAGGCTTTCACAGATTCGAAAGGCACTTGAGGATTCGGTAAAGGTTCATATGAGGAGCGATGTGCCTGTTGGAGCATTTCTATCCGGAGGCATAGATTCAACCATAATTGCGGCTCTTGCAAGCCGTATAAAGCCTGATCTTCTTACATTTACCGTGGGCTTTGAGCGTGAGGGATACAGTGAAATAGACCTTGCCAAGGAAACCGCTGATTTTCTTAAAGTAAAAAATATAAGCAAGGTCATAACAGTCGACGAATTCGTTTCAGAACTTCCCAATATAATATGGTATATGGATGAACCGATGGCGGATGCTGCGGCAGTGCCTCTCTATTTTGTGGCAAGGGAAGCAAGAAAATATGTTACGGTAGTGCTTTCAGGCGAGGGATCAGACGAACTCTTTGGAGGATATAACATATATCGGGAACCTTTATCTTTGAAAATGTTCTCCCATATTCCAAATCCCATCAAAAAAGTTTTGAAAAAAGCTTCATATATCATTCCTGAAGGTGTAAAGGGAAGAAGCTTCATACAAAGAGGCTGCACTCCGATTCAAAAACGTTATGTAGGCAATGCCAAGATATTCACGCAAGATGAAAAAGCTGACTATCTCATGAATTACAACAGCGCGTTTTCATATGATCTCGTGACATCAAAATATTATGAGCAGGCCAAAGAATATGATGACACTACAAAGATGCAATATATAGATATAAACACATGGTTAAGAGGAGATATACTTGTAAAGGCAGACAGGATGACAATGGCTCACTCACTGGAGCTTAGAGTGCCTTTTTTGGATAAGGAAGTATTCAATGTAGCCTCAAAACTCACGCTTGAAGAAAAAATAGGCAACGGCACTACAAAATGTGCATTGAGAGAAGCTTTTAAAGGCATGATACCCGATGGCGCCGATTATAGAAAAAAACTTGGCTTTCCGGTTCCAATAAGGCATTGGCTTAAAGATGAATTGTATGATTGGGCTGTAAATCTTATAAATGAGAGTGAAACCGATCAATATATAAACAAGGCAAATGTATTAAAGATGCTCGAGCTTCACCGCAAAGGCCCTGTTGATTACGGCAGGAGAATATGGACGATCCTCACATTCATGCTGTGGCATCAGGTGTTCATCGAGAAAAAGTATGAAATGCCCCAAAGCATTGAAGAAAATGAAGCTCAAAAACAGATAGCAGTTGAATAAAAGATGACAGGCTGTATACCGGCTATATTATTTTAGCCGGCATACAGCCTTTTTTATTGTGATATTATTTTAAACCTTTGTTTTTTGTATAAATGCTCCCGATACTTCCCAATATATCATGCATGAAATTCGCGCCTCGGCTTATCAATACGCCGGTTAGAATTTCACCAAGTATTGGAAATGATGTTTCAAACCCCATCATTTCGAAAATATCGAGTCCGGCCATTAAAGATAGGATTATTCCTACAGCCAAAGCCCCTATCCTGTCAACATTAAGCTTACCATGCTGCCATACAAGTTTTGTAGTCTCCCATATCGACTCTCCGATTAAAGCGGAGACAAAAAGTTTTGTTAAATCCATGGCATGCCCTCCATCAATTTATATCAAAAAATAAACCAACCTTAAAAACATAACCGCACTTGAAAATAAAATCCTTCAGCCTCTCTGATGCCTCTATTTTCATATCCCTACCAGAAATATATGAATCACATCTATCGTTGATGACACTGCTTTCTAAATTGGAAACACATTACACTTTTCAAAGCAGTGTTATTTGAATTTGACATGTTTGATTGATAGAATCATATTGTATAAAATTTCATATCCTTATCTTAAAGTATCCCGCCAATGAATCTTAAGAAAGTTGTAAGATTTTTACTCACTTTTTTGTAAAGTCGGCCTGCTAAAATAAAAATCAAAGGCAGGTGATTAGAATGGAGGTCAGATGTCATGGATAAATTGAATGTGCTGGTATGCGACGATGACAAAGCAATAGTAGATGCCCTTGAAATATACTTAAAATCGGAAAATTACGGAGTGATAAAAGCCTATAATGGAGATCAGGCATTGAAGGCTCTATTGGAATATAAGATCCATCTTGTGCTTTTGGACATAATGATGCCAAAGCTTGACGGGCTGGCAGCCACAATAAGGATTCGGAAAGGATTTAATATTCCTATAATAATACTATCTGCGAAATCCGAGGATACGGATAAAATAACAGGCCTCAACTTCGGGGCGGATGATTATGTTACAAAACCCTTCAGCCCATTGGAACTTATGGCAAGGGTAAGGTCACAGATGAGGCGCTATACGGCTTTGGGCAGCATAGCCAGCAAAGCTTCAATCATAAGGACCGGAAGCTTAGAGCTTGACACTGATGCTAAAAAGCTTATCGTGGACGGTGAGACTGTCAAGCTCACGGCTACGGAATACCGGATAATGCTTTTTCTAATGAGCAATATGGGTTGTATATTTTCATCGGACCAAATATATGAACATGTGTGGAAAGAGGCTCCATGTTCAGCCGAAAATATAGTTCCTGTGCACATAAGGCGAATAAGGGAAAAGATAGAAATAAATCCTAGAGAACCTAAATATTTAAAGGTGGTGTGGGGTATTGGATATAAAATTGAAAAATATTAAATACTTGAAAAGCACAAAGGCCGCAGCAGCCATACTCATATGGCTGTGCTTCTTGGCAGCATTTATAAGTGCCTTGTTTTTGATTTCAGAAGAATATGTTTCACAATATCTTGTAGCTTTATTGATTTCATCGATAATATTGATGATTTCAGCTTTTACTTATCTTGCCTGTGTAACGGGCCGCAACAGGGAAGGCAAAGAAACGGAACTTTTATATGTTGACCGTATTTACACTGACGTGCACACGTTTCTGGTATTTATGGCAGCAGTGGCCTCATGGATGCTCACCTTTGGAGTCGGTTTTCACCTATCCAGCGTCACTGCTGCAGTAATATATGTTTCAATGATACTCAGCATCGACGTATTCATAGGACTATCATATATGCTTTCAATGATAAGGCAGATAAAGCGCAGGCAGATTGTGAAGAACTCCCTGCTTTTTAAAATTTATATTGCTTTAAAAAACTTCATCAAATTAAGTTACAACGGAAAAGTATTTAAAGCTTGGACACTGCTTCTGCTTTTAGCATATGGTTTAGTAAACGGCATATTATTTTCTGCAGTGATACAGGGCAGACATGAAGGATTTTTTAGATTTGTGTTTTTCGTAATCTTGTGGCTTGCCTTTAATGGATTTTCAATATATCTTTCAGCAAAGCCGCTCATATCTTTAGCACAGATAATGGCAACTGCAAAGGAAATATCAAAGGGCAATTTGGATTACACATCTGATACTGCAGCCATATCAGCTCCATTTTCCGATTTTGCCGGCGATATTTTAAACATACAGGACGGTCTTAAGGAAGCTGTTTCCGAAGCTGTAAAAGGAGAACGCATGAAGGCTGATCTTATAACCAATGTGTCGCATGATTTGAAAACTCCTCTGACTTCGATCATCAATTATGTCGATTTGCTGAAGAAAGAGGATTTAAAAAATGAGAATGCAATAGGTTATATTGGAATACTCGAAGAAAAATCCTCGAGATTAAAGCAACTTATCGAAGACTTGATTGAAGCAAGCAAAGCCTCCAGCGGCAATATTCCGATAAGCGTGGAAAAGGTGAATTTGCATGAACTCGTCATGCAGGCATGCGGCGAGTATGAAGAAAAATTCAAGAAAGCTTCACTCGACATGCGTATAGATTCCTCTGATAAAAATATATTCATATCAGCCGATGGAAAACATATGTGGCGCATAATGGAAAACCTGCTCTCAAATGCCGTGAAATATTCAATGCCTTCCTCAAGGGTGTATATAAACATTGATAAGGATGATTCATGCGGAACAGTGACTATAAAAAACATATCAGCGCTTCCGCTGAATATCCCGCCTGAACAATTGACAGAACGCTTCGTAAGGGGCGATCCATCCAGAACAACCGAAGGCTCGGGGTTGGGCCTTTCAATAGCGCAAAGCCTATCAAGCCTTCAAGGCGGCAAGTTTAGAATATATATAGACGGAGATTTATTCAAAGCAGCCGTTGAAATACCCCTATGGCATGAGAATTAAATTTGCAAGTTCATTTTCGGCATTTTTCAATGAGCTTCATTATCTCCTTTGTGCCGTCGGGAACATATTTTTTTCTCATGTTCTCAATGTATACGCTGCGGTTTCTGTATAATTCCAAGATGTTTTTGTAGAGTATGTCAGCGTTGAGTCCGTCTTCCATAAGCACTTTGCTGAATCCAAGTTTTTCAAATTCCCTGGCATTTAATATCTGGTCCCCCCTGCTCGAATTTAAAGAAAGAGGTATCAAGATGTTTGGAAGCTTGAGCTCTAGCAATTCGAATATCGAATTGGCGCCTGCCCTCGATATAACGATAGATGCGATTTTCATTATATGCGGGAGTTCTTCAGATACATACTCAAACTGTTTATATCCATTAACCCCAATGAGTTTGTCATCAATATTTCCCTTGCCGCATATATGAACAACATCAAACTGCTTTAAAAGTAAAGGCAGTCCCTCCCTTATGAGCTTGTTTATGTTTCTTGAGCCCAGGCTTCCGCCCATCACCATAAGCACGGGTTTTTTACCTTCAAAGCCGCAAAGCTTTAAGCCTTTGTTATAATCTCCCCTGGATAGCTCCTTTCTTATTGGGGTTCCGGTATATATTGCCTTATCCCTTTTGAAACTTCTCATTCCGGATTCGAAATTGCTGCATATATATGTGGCAAATGGAGCCGAGAGCTTGTTTGCAAGACCTGGAGTTATATCGGATTCATGTATTATCACAGGCACCCTGTTCATCCATCCTCCTATAACCACAGGCACTGACACAAAACCGCCCTTTGAAAATATGACATTGGGCTTTAATTTTCTTATTATTGATTTGGCCTGAAATATGCCCTTTATAACTCTGAAAGGATCAGTGATATTTTTGACATTGAAATACCGCCTAAGCTTTCCAGCTTGTATCGAGTGATATGGAATGCCTTTGCTTGTTATGATGGATCTTTCGATCCCGTCTTCAGTTCCTATATAATGTATATCCCATCCTTGTTTTTTCAATTCCTGTATCAAAGCCAGGTTGGGGGTAACATGGCCTGCAGACCCTCCCCCTGTTAAAACTATCCTCTTCATTTTCCCTCTCCATTCATTTCTGATTTATATCATTTAAAGACAAGGCACAAACACTTTGGGTTTATTGCCGTCTTTCCAATCAATTAATATTTTATCATATATTGAGCTCTTTAAATGAATATTTATGTTAAAGTATAATGTTGATTTTTGAACAGTCATACTGAGGTGTAAGTGCTTTTGCTAAGTTTGTGTAATATTTAATATGATATAATTTATAGGTACAAGGCTAGAATCATTGATATGACATGATTTAATATTATATATGATTTTTAGATTTCACTGATTATATAGGTCGTCATCCATTTGAGATTACGAAAACTTTTAATTTAACACTGTACGAATTATGAGGAGCTTATTATGGATTTTTTTGAGTATATTAAAAATAAAGGCATTGATTATAATGATAAACAAAAAAGAGCGATAACTCAGCTATATGGCCCTCTCCTTATAATTGCAGGTCCGGGCAGTGGTAAAACAAGCGTCATAGCAGCGAGGACAGCCTATCTTATTAAAAAAAGAGTAAACCCTGAAAACATACTCGTCATAACATTTACAAGGGCTGCTGCAAATGAGATGAAAGAAAGGTTTAAATGCTTCCCGGGAGTGAAAGAGAGCTATGCCGAGAAAGTCGACTTTGGGACATTCCATTCCACATTCTATAAGATAATAAATACATATTACGGAAGATATATTCCTGTACTTGAACCGAGAAAAGCGCTTCAAATAATAAAGAAAATATTGAAAGTGATGGGAAAACCATATGATGACGAGATACTTCAAAACACTATAGGCGAGATATCACTTGCAAGGACCACTATGGAAGATATCAAAGAATACAAGTCAGAGCTTTACTCAAATATAAAATTTGCTTCAATATGCAATATGTACGATGCACAAAAGAAGCGCTTGAAATGCATTGATTTTGACGATATGGTCATAATGTGCAAACGCCTCCTGGAGAGCAATGCCAACCTGCTTTCATATTGGAGAGGAAAATATAAATATTTCATGATAGATGAATTTCAAGATTCAAGCACCATGCAGTTTGAAATAATAAAATTATTGTCAAAGCCTTTAAACAACATATGCGTCGTAGGAGATGACGATCAATCCATATACTCCTTTAGGGGAGCTCTCCCGGATTGCTTGAGAAACTTCAAGATGCATTACAAAAACTGTGAGCTGGTTCAACTGGATATAAACTACAGGTCCACAGGTGAAATCGTTGCATTTTCGCACAACATAATATCTAAAAACACAATAAGGATGCAAAAACATTTAAAATCTATAAAGGGAAAGGGAAACAAACCAAATATTGCGCTCTTACAGGATGAAAACGATGAAGCTTCATATATAGCCGACAGCATAGAATCTCTCATAAAAAAAGGATATACCAGCAAGGATTTTGCAGTGCTCTACAGATCGAACATACAGTCAAGGCCTGTTATAGATGAGCTTATAAAAAGAAATATACCATTCAACATTAAAGACAGCATCTCCAATTTTTTTGAGCATTGGGTGTGCAGGGATATCACATCCTACCTGAAACTGTCTGCAAACAGCAGCGATGTTTCAAGTTTTCTATGCATAGCAAATAAACCGGTGAGGTATATCCCAAAAGATGTTCTTCAAAGGATACAGCGCTTTGATGGTTTTAATATACGAAGCTTATATAAAGATTATGGTCTTAGAGAATTTCAAATAGAAAAGTTGAGAAAACTTGACTTAGATATAAACAATATAAAGTATATGCCGGCTATAAATGCAGTTGATTACATACGAAAATCCGCAGGATATGATGACTATATAATAAAGTACTGCATGGAAATGAATATAGGCCATGAGGAACTTTTTGATATTATGGATGAATACGAAGACTCATCCAGAGGCTTTAAAAATATATTTGATTTTTTGTACCATATACAGGATACAGCCAGGAAACTGAATGAAAGCAAAAAATCAACCAGGTATAAGAAAGACAGCATAACCTTAAGCACGATTCATGGAGCAAAAGGTCTGGAATTTACATGCGTATTTTTAATAGGCCTTATCGAAGGCTATCTTCCTCATGCAAAATCCTTATCCACAATTGAGAGCATAGAAGAAGAAAGACGGCTTTTTTACGTCGGTGCAACAAGGGCAAAATCAGATCTCTTTATTACATATTTCAAGCGCCGGCATGGAAATTGTGCAAAGGCATCCAGATTTATTGAAGAGCTTGGAATAACAAAGTCCAATCAAGAAGCAAAACTGCAAAACTTCTCGATTGAACCCGGAATGCTTTTAAGCCACAGCATTTTTGGAACAGGCGTAGTGATAAGTATAAAAAAAGGCGTAGCCGAAGTCAGGTTCAACACTGCGGGTATAAAGCATCTCGACATAGGAACATGCCTCCAGAAAAAGTTGATAAATTTATAGTGGCATTAGATTTATTTCCCCTTATTGGCATCCTGAATCTGCTCATCTGATTGACTGCCTGCTTTATCGATTCTCATCTCTTTCTCTTTTTCTGAAATACTTATATCATCCTCATGCACATTTATACCTTCTCTTTTATGAATCGAGTATAACAGCATCAAACCTGCGGCAAATACAAAGATGCAAATAAACTGGGATGTGGACAACACATCAAATACGGTTCCCCTCGGGTCGCCCCTGAAAAATTCAATTATGAATCTTCCAATGCTGTACAGTATAAGATATAATGCCCCGGTCTGGCCGTCCCTGCTTTTCTTTTTGCCGTCAAACCAAAGCAATATGCCAAATATCATAAAGTCGGCTAAACTTGATATGAGCTGAGTGGGTATAAGCTTTACGCCGTTAGGAGCAAAAGGCGAATTCTTAAACACTATACCCCATGGCGCACTCGTTTCTTTTCCATAGCAGCAGCCTGAAAAAAAGCAGCCTATCCTTCCTAATCCCTGCCCCATGGCTATCAAAGGCAGGGCAATGTCAAATACCTTTAGAAAATTCCATTTTTTAGCCTTGGTATATAAATAACCTGCGAGCACCCCCCCGATTACAGCTCCATAAAGCACAAATCCATCCCCAATGTTTTTTATATAATACACAGGGTCTTTGATCACAGCACCAGCTTCAGTTATCCAAAACAATAGTTTGGCCCCTAAAAGCCCTGATAATACGCAGACTATTGCCATATTCAATGTTGAATCCTCGTCATATCCTATGGCTTTGCACTTTTTTTGAAATATAGTCATTGCAAGTACGATTCCAAGACCCATCATTATTCCATACGGATATATTCTCAGCCCGAACAGATGAATTTCCGGATACATAAAATCACCTCCAAGATATGTATTTTAATTTAAGGCTATGTTAAAGTATAGTGAGTCGGTAAATTCCTAACTTATAGTGGTGAGTACCGTATCATTTTCAGGTGGCAAGCTATCTTTCGCCTCACTGAAACGCGCTAATGCAAGAAAATTTTTCTACTGATACGTTAATACTGTTGATTTTTTGAGCAATCCAAGTGAGCA
>CALCDS010000038.1 GCA_937900065.1 uncultured Clostridiaceae bacterium
CCACTACGGCTAAACTAGTTCTTTTCATATATTCCAGCCTCGCTTTTAATAATTGTTATAAGTTGTTTTTTCATGGGTAGAGAACCTGCAGTGATCTGCTCATCGTTTATGAGCAGCGCCGGGAACTTTTCGACCTCGAGCCCTGGTATGGAGTGTATATGTTTTAGGTCTTCGAGTTCCAAATATTCAATCTCAACAAAATCAAAGTCTTTTTGTATTTTTTCAAGCATTTCTTTTATAAGCCCATAGGTTATAAGACAGGCAGTACAGGGATGTTTTAATGATATTAGTGTAACTTTTACCTTTTGTGCCATGACATAACCTTCTTGCTTATATGTTCTTTTTTTCTACAGCCGACTCTATATCTTTTTCTAACTGGCTTTCCTCAGGTATTGTGCTTATATATTTGATTTTCCCGTCAATAAGCAATGTCGGTATGTTTTTTACTCCCATTTTGAGCATAAAGACTACGGATTCTTTTTCTTTTATTTTGTGCTCAGCCCATCTTACTTTGCTGCCGAATTTAGCGGCTGAGTTTTTGACTGCCTCTACCATATACTGGCATGGTGCACAGCTTTCCGAATCCAGTGTGACAACATCTATTATAACTTGTTTTTCATTTTTATAATCGGGTATTTCAACCTTGACATCACCTAGTGTGCTGTTGGATTCTAAAAATTTGCTCACTTCGCCATGAACATAGCTTGTAATAGCCTTTATATTCTCAGAAGGAGTGTCAAAAGGAATATCACATCCGGGTGAGAGTATAAAACCTTTCTTTCCGCCTATGGACATACAGTTTTCAGCGTCCTTTATATTGTCGGTAGGCGTGCCAAACAGCATCGTTACGGTAAGCTTTATGTTTCCCCCAAATGATACGCCATATTTTTGGCATATTTTTTTTACATATTCAAGAGGTATGTTTTCGTCTATTGATACATTGTTGGGTTTGCATTTGCACATTTCCTCTATATTTTTTTTAGCATTGCCGCATACGAAAAATGAGGATAACTTAGCTCTTGACCTTATATAATTAAATATTGAAGTCGCATATGGGGATACGAATTCACTAAAGCATGATGGCGAAATCTGAGATGTCATTGGATCAACAACTGCGATTACATCCACTCCGGCATCTATATACATTCTTGCTGTGCTTATACATACTTTTTCGCAAAACTTAAGAAGTTCATGGGTATATTCAGGATCGTCCATCATCTTGTAGAATATATCTGTGCCTAAAAGATGAAGGGCCATTGTAAAAGGACCTGTTATAAGTCCATATATTGCTATTTTGTCTCCAAGTTTTTTGCATATCTTCCTTGTGGCTTCCAATACTATTGGAAATCTTCCATCTTCTTCAGATGGTACTTTTAATTCTGAGAGCTTGACACCTTCCTCTAAGGGGTGAGTAACTACTGAAGGCGGGTTCATCTCCGCATATTTTAAAGTGCAGCCCATGGCTTCTGCTTCAACTTGCAGATCAAATAGTGCAGGAAGGCCGTCGGGCCTGTATTCTTCATATGCTTTTGTAATACCGTTTACTATGTTGGTACTATCTTTGAAATATTCTTCAGCAGAAACTCCTATAAGTTTTGCTGCATGGCATCCTACAAAGGGTATCCACGGAATCCTTTCTACTTCCTTATTCAGCAGAGCATCTATTACCAACTGTTTTGAATTCATTTTATATTCCCCCCAAATAAATGATTTATATAGCATCTTTTATATTAACAAAAATGTTGTGTTTGGTATTGTCATTAATTTGTACATTTTGTACTATATTAACCCGATTAATTAAAATTATATGGTTTATATGTAACATAGAGTATAATATATTAGAGATTATGGTGATGGAGGAACATTATATGAAAATAGAGAGGCACTTCGACATTGCTATTGAGGTTAAAGAGATACTAAGGCTTTTAGGTTACAAGAATAAAGGGCCTGATGATAAGATACTTGAGTCTATAACAGATGAGATAAAAAAGTGTCATGAGTATCTAGATCCTGCTCTTGCGTATGAAAAGATAAATATCAAGGAAAAGAAAGAGGACAGAGTCCTGCTGGGAAACTCCATAGTATTTCAGGGTAAGTATATTGCAAGCAAGCTGAAAGACTGCCAATATGTAGTCGTGGCTGTGTCTACTTTGGGTAAAAAAATTGATGAAATAATAAAATCATCCTTTGACAGCGGTGATTACTTAAGAGGAATGATTGTTGATATTATAGGCTCCACAGCCATTGAATATATAAATAAAGCATTTTGGAAAAGCATGATAGGCTATATTAAAGATAGTGATATTGGAATTACGTCGAGAATGTCTCCAGGTTCAGGGGGATGGGATGTATCGGAACAATCGAAGATATTTCGATGCGTGGATGCAGCTCCCATAGGAATTAGTTTAACTGATAGCAATATGATGATTCCGTTAAAGTCTACATCCACTGTTTATGGATTTGGAAAAGGTATAGGTATAACGAGAGCCGAGCACATATGCAGTGAATGCAGCATGAAAAACTGTGCATACAGGATGGATAAAAGTGTGGAGATAATAGTTAGAGGGAAAAGCGATAAGATCATCCATGCGGATATAGGGTCAAACTTATTAGAGGTATTAAGGCGGGAGGATGTATTTGTAGAGAGCGTATGCGGCGGCAGGGGGACTTGTGGAAAATGCAAGGTGATATTTCTTAAAGGAGCAGGTAAACCGACAAAGCAGGATAAAACCCATCTGTCCAATGAAGAAATTGACAGGGGCGTAAGGCTTGCCTGTTGCTGTACGCTGTATAACCCGGCAGAGATACAAACAATGGATTCATGCGGCGCTATGAATGTAATGACAGAGGGAAGTAAAGTTGATATAAAAATAGAGCCTTATGTAAATAAGATGTATTTAAAGATAGATACTCCAACCCTTGAAGATCAGAGAAGCGATGTAAAAAGATTAAAGAGTGCTATGAAGATAGATGAGCTTTCAGTAGGAAGGGATCTTATGGTGAGGATTCCTGAAGTGCTCCGAGAGAACGACTTTAAAGTTACCGCTGCCGCATATAAAAATATACTTTTGGATGTTGAAGGCGGGGATACCTCAAATAAGTCATATGGAATTGCCGTAGACATAGGAACAACAACTCTGGCTTGCTATCTTGTAAACCTTAGGGACGGAAAAATAATCGATTTGGAATCAGAGGTAAACAGGCAGAAAATATATGGCGCTGATGTAATTTCAAGGATCAACTATACAATTCAAGAACGTGACGGCACTTCAATTTTGAAAAACTGCATTGTAAATCAGATAAATGAAATAATTCACAGACTTTGTAAAAACAACAGCATTGACAAAAGAAACATTTATAACATGACAATAGTCGGCAATACAACTATGATACATCTTTTTTTAGGCCTTCCAAGCAGGAATATTTCATTATCCCCATTTATATCTGTAACAACAGAACCCATGGAATTTCCCGCATCTGAAGTTGGAATATCGATAGGAGGTTTTGTAAGCATACTTCCTGCCGTATCGAGCTATGTAGGCAGTGATATTACAGCAGGTATCTTATCCTGCGGCATGTACAATTCTAAAAAGGATTGTTTGCTGCTAGATTTGGGAACGAACGGTGAGATAGCTTTGGGAAATGCGAATGGTATTGTGGCATGTTCAACTGCAGCAGGTCCGGCGTTTGAGGGTGCAAGCATAAAGCATGGGATAGGTGGAATAAAGGGTGCTATTTCCAAGATAGATTTGTCAAAGGACAACATATATAAAACAATAGGTGATGAAAAACCTTGCGGCATATGTGGTTCAGGAGTAATGGACATGGTATCCGAACTTATAAAGTATAATCTGGTGGATGAGACTGGGAGGATGGCTGATAAGGATGAAATTTCCTCTGAAATTTTAAGCAAGAGAATGGTGCAAAATGGCAGCATGAAGGAATTTGTAATAGACGGGGAAATAACATTTACACAAAAAGATGTACGAGAAGTACAGCTTGCCAAGGCAGCGGTATATGCTGGAATTAAAGTGTTGATGAATGAAAAGGCAATTACAGACAAAGATATAGAGAAAGTATATATAGCCGGCGGGTTTGGCAACTATATGGATATTCAAAGCGCTTTAAATATAGGGCTTCTTCCAAAGGAATTTTCAGGGAGAGTGGAGTCGATAGGCAATTCTGCTGGTACAGGTGCCAGGATGTATCTGCTCTCAAGACATTGCAGGGAAGATATGAAAGAAATTATAAAAGCTGCAAAATATATAGAACTGTCCGGCAGGAAGGATTTTCAGGAATACTTTGTAGATTCCATGATGTTTGGTGATAGCAAAGAATGATGCCGCTCAATGAAGAGATCATCAGAAAACATTTAAAAATGTATAATAAAGTATCCGGTATATCATGCTTTTTAACTGATGAAAATGGTGAAGTCTTATATGCAGAAGGCATGGTCCCGCAGTACTGCATGCAATTTAAAAACCTGACAGTCGATAAATGTCCATGTACAAAATCTCATCTGTTTGCAGGAAAGCAGGCTGAAAAGATAGGCGAATCTTATATATATTTTTGCCCGGGAGGTTTGGCTAACTGGGTTGCTCCTATTGTAATCGAGAGCATTTACAGGGGTGCGCTTGCAGGCGGTCCTGTACAGATGAGCCTGCCGGATGACTATGTAGTAGATAAGATAATTGATGCAAACAAATTTGATATCTCAAATCGTGGCATGCTTAAGGCATATTTGAATTTGGTACCTGTAATAGAGCCTGAAAAGGTTAGATATCTTTCTGAAATGTTGTATATCTTAGCTAAAGATATCATGGCTGAAGAAGCAAGTGTTTTGACTGAAAGAAAAAAATTCTACCAGAATCAGGCTGAAATAAATGAAAACATACAGCATGCCAAAATAACCGGAGAGCACATAACGCAATATTATCCTGTTGAGCTTGAAGATGAACTGGTAAGCAGAGTAAAAAGAGGGGACAAAAAAGGCGCAAGGATCATATTGAATGAGCTTTTAGGGCATGCGCTGTTCAGCAATGGAAATAACTTTGAACTTACAAAGGCCAGAGTGCTTGAGCTTATGATAATGCTATCGAGAGCCGCTGTTGAAGGCGGTGGAAATCTCGAGATGATATTCGGGCTCAAGTACGAATATCTTCATGAAATGTATGAGCTTAATACAGTTGAAAGCTTATGCGAGTGGATTATGAAGGTGCTTGAATGCTTTACCGATTGTGTATTTTCTATAGGAAATCCCAATAACTCCATTACAATACAAAAGGCAGTACAGTATATCAACAAAAACTACATGAACAGTATTTCTCTTGAAAGCGTATCTGATTATGTGTACCTGAGCACTTCATATTTTAGCAAGCTTTTTAAAAAGGAACTTGGAATAAATTTTATTGATTATCTGAATAAAGTAAGGGTTGAAGAAAGTAAAAAATATCTGTTTGATTTAAAAGTGCCGTTAAGTGATGTGGCTAATATCGTGGGATTTACAGATCAGAGCTATTATACAAAGGTATTCAAAAAGATAGAGGGTGTTTCACCAGGGCAGTTTAGAAAAACGAGATGCAGATGATGAAAAAAGTATGCCAAAAATCAATATCCTTATTTAATGCTGTATGAAATTGATGATAATATTTTAAAAAAGCAAAAGATTACAAAAAAAGCTACGAAATTTATATATATATCGAATTATAAATCTTAAACTTTAAATGAGAATATAGAGGGAGGTAATACTCATGGAAATATTGGATGAAATATCCGAGAAACTTCAAGCGGGTGCGGCACCAAAGGTTCGCCAGCTTGTTTCGGATGCATTAAATCAGGGAATTGATGTAAAAAAAATACTTGATGCATTGATTGGTGCAATGGGTATTGTAGGAGTCAAATTTAAAAACAATGAAGTTTATGTACCTGAAGTTCTTATTGCTGCCAGAGCTATGAATGCAGGGCTTGAAATTTTGAAACCCATATTGACTGAAACAGGTATAAAACCTATAGGAAAAGTTATAATCGGTACTGTAGCCGGAGATTTGCATGATATAGGCAAAAATTTGGTCAAGATGATGATGGTAGGTGCAGGACTCGAAGTTATTGACTTAGGTGTTGACGTTGCACCTCAAAAGTTTGTATCTGCAGTAAAAGAGTACAATCCGGATATAGTAGCAATGTCCGCCCTTCTGACGACGACAATGCCTGGAATGAAAAAAACTTTAGAGGCTTTGGAAAAGGAAGGATTGAGATCAAAACTTACTGTTATGATTGGAGGAGCACCTGTAACTGAAAATTATGCAAAGGAAATTTCTGCAGATATATATACTCCGGATGCAGCCTCCGCAGCAGAAAAGGCTAGGGAAGCGATTACAAAAAAGGTTGCATAAACAAAAAAATCTGAAACGCACCTCCAAATATTTTGAAGGTGCATTTTTCATGGTAAAATATTTGATAGAATTAAAGTTTGGTTTTAAACTTATAGAGGATATATTAATTTGAAAAAGAAAGAAGATATATTAGAAAAGGAGGAACTATTATGGGAATATTTAAGGCATATGATATCAGAGGAATATATAACAAAGATTTTAATTGTGAAGATGTGTACAAGATAGGTTACTTTCTGCCTAAACTTTTAAAGACGGACAGGGTTTTAGTGGGGCATGACTGCAGGTTGTCCTCAGGTGAGATATTTGAATATCTATGCAAAGGAATAAATGACGGCGGAGCAGATGTGTACTATACAGGATATTCAACAACACCTATGATCTATTTTGGTACTGCGACTGGAAAATTTGATGCTTCCGTACAAATTACAGCATCACATAATCCAAAGGAATATAATGGGTTTAAGATTTCAAGGACTGGCGCGCTACCCGTAGGATATGACACAGGTCTTGCAGAACTTGAAAAAATGGTTAAAAGCGGAAAGATTGATAAACCAGAGAAAAAAGGCAGAATGATAAACTATGAACTTAAGGATAAGTATATCAAATTCCATAAAAGTTATGTGCCTGATATATCAAATCTTTCGATAGCTGTTGACTGCTCAAATGGCATGACCTCTATATTGATAAAAGACATCCTGGGTAATAAGCCACATTATTTATATGATACTATGGATGGCAACTTCCCGAATCATGAACCAAATCCCTTGGATGAAAACAATGTAAAGGATCTCGAAAAGCTGGTCATAAAGGATAAATGCGATATAGGAATAATTTATGATGGTGATGGCGACAGGGTAATATTTGTTGATGAGAAGGGCAAATTCATTCCTCCTGATCTTATAATAGGGGTTATAGGCAAGTATTATCTCAAAAGAGAAAAGGGTAATGTGCTTCATGATATAAGGACTTCACGGGCTGTTTCCGAATATATAAGATCACTTGGTGGAACTCCATATATGTGGAAGGTAGGGCATGCATTTGCAAAGGTAAAGCTCAGAGAGATTAAAGGCATATTTGGAGGAGAACTTGCAGGTCATTATTATTTTAGGGATTTCTTTAACTGCGACTCAGGTATTTTTGCAAGCCTTATAGTGCTCAATGTAGTAAGCAGGATTAAAAAAGAAGGTATGACATTTTCAAGTCTTATTGATTCAATTAGGGTTTATGCAAACTCAGGCGAGGTTAACTTCAAGATAGATAAGAAGAAGGAAGCAATGGATGCCTTGAAAGATGAAACCACTTCTAAAGAGAAACCTACCGCATTCTATGATTTCGATGGCTACAGGATTGAGTTTAAAGACTGGTGGTTTAATGTAAGGCCTTCAAATACTGAACCATATTTGAGACTTGTGGTGGAAGCAGCCAATGAGAAGATGCTTCAAGACAAGCTTGAGGAACTTAAAAAAACAATTGCAGGGTATATCGCGTAAGCATAGATCAACTCATTGTGATTAAATAAATGATAATGAAATAATTATCATAAGTTTAGCATACGAGCTGTTCACTATTGCCCTGAAAAGACTTGGTTTGGATTTTGCATTCACATGTAATTGTTGTAAACATTCACCACTCATCTTTTATGTACATATACTGATATATACAAAGGTAGGTGGTTACATGGACTATGCTGTTATAATGTCCGGAGGCATGGGTACCAGATTTTGGCCTAAGTCAAGACATAGTATGCCAAAGCAATTTTTAAAAACGGTTGGGGATAAGACAATGATACAAAATACGGTTGATAGGATTGAGAAATGCATACCCCATGATAACATATGTATTGTGACAAATAAAAACTATGTTAAGATGATAAAAAGACAGCTTCCTAAAATCAAGCCGTACAATGTATTTGTTGAGCCTGACAACAAAGAGACTGCGACGTGCATAGGCTATGCTGCCATAAAGCTTATGAAAAGGGATCCTGAGGCGGTCATGGTAGTACTTCCATCCGATCATATGATTACCAATACTGATGAGTTTAAAAAAACGATAAAGGAAGCTCTTAAAGTTGCTAAGTCTGAGAATGCATTGGTTACTATGGGAGTCGTGCCGACGAGGCCGGAGACTGCATATGGTTACATTGAGTTAGGCAGACCTTTAATGCAATATAGAGAGGTGCCGGTATTCAAGGTGAAAAGGTTTACTGAAAAACCCAATAAAACGATCGCACAAATATTTATAGATAAGGGTACTTTTGTTTGGAATAGCGGCATGTTTGTATGGAAAGCATCCGTACTTTTAAAGGAGATTGAAATATATCTGCCTGAACTTTACGATAGCTTGATGAAGATGTCAGATGCAATAGGTACTCAAGATGAAGAAAAGATAGTTGAGAAAGAATATAAAGAAATAGACGGGATATCCATAGATTTCGGTATAATGGAGAAATCTTTAAATGTTGTAGTCCTTGAGACAAAGCTTGACTGGGATGACATAGGTTCCTGGACAGCCCTTGAGAAATATTATATGAAAGACGACGACAACAATGTTATAAACGGACTATGCTCTCTTATAGACACAAGGAATTGTATGATATTTGGAAATGGCCGTTTGATTTCTACTATAGGAGTGAGCAATTTGCTTGTGGTAGACACCGGGGATATACTGCTCATCTGTGACAGGGAGAGGGATCAGGATATTAAAGAGATGGTAAGGCAGCTCGCCTTCCAGCGAGGATTTGACAATTTCATATAGTAACATAAATATTTTCCAAAGGTATTTAAATTGATAGTTTGTTTTATTTTATCCGCCGCGTTGAAACTCCAACGCGGCGGTCTTGGTTATGTTTTACAGTTATGGTTGATAACAAATCATAAAGAGCACTGACAGAGTAAAATCTACATCACTTGACAAGATATTATTTTAAATGATAAACTGTGCTGATAAGATTTAATATAGGATAAATTGTGCTTTTGGTTCATGTAAAACATTACTGTATTCGAATTTGAACAGGAAAATTCATAATTGTCTTTAAATATGTTATAGTAATCTTGGCTTTGGACCTTTTTGGAGGCATATTATATGAACCTATTTTCACATAATGCTTTAAATTTAGAGCTAATAAACGAGATATTGGATACTTACTATATCACCACAGGAATATCAATTTTTGCTATAAACGAGTTAGGAAATATCATTGCTTCTTCAAATGGAAAAGCAAGTTTTTGTAAATTGTTCGAAGAATATACTGAAGTTAATTGTCCATGTTCCAATGCACACTTATATGCAAGTAAGCAATCGGAATTATTGGGAGACTCTTATATATTTTCCTGTCCTTGCGGTTTCATTCACTATACAATGCCTTTAATTCATAATGGAATATTTAGAGGTGCGTTTATAGCAGGTCCGATCTTAATGAATTTTCCTGATGATATTATGATTGAGGGTATTATTCAAAAGTATGATTTCCCTTTGGAACTTAAGGGAAAGATATCGTTCACACTCAAGTCCATTACACTGGTCGAGCCGTCTAAAGTACATTATTTAAGTAAGTTATTGTTTTACGTAGTATCAAATTTTTTCGGCAAGGAAAAAGAGACG
>CALCDS010000039.1 GCA_937900065.1 uncultured Clostridiaceae bacterium
AGAGGGGGGTGTAAGGCTTGTATATTAACCTGAGATTACCTCAGGTTTTTTTATTTATAACTTGATGAAAAAAACAGCTGGCGCAAATATCATACGGCTGGCGGGATTTTAGCAATTTACAACGACAATTCTCACAATATCGGGAGAATGCTTTTCAAAAATATCATATTTAATTTTTTAGGAGGTAGTCAATTATGAGAAAGAAGTTATTATCGTTAATCGGTTTATCGCTTGCGATTATAATGCTGGTTTCAGGATGTGGCAATAGCTCAAAGGCGATATCGGAAACCCAAACTGGAGCTGAAGCCGGAGAGGAAACATTTAAAGTCGGCATGGAATGCGGATATGCACCATTTAACTGGACTCAAATGGATGATTCAAATGGCGGAGTAAAGATTGAAGGCAATTCGGAGTATGCCGGAGGCTATGATGTGGAGATCGCTAAAAAGATTGCTGAAGGTTTAGGAAGGAAACTTGTCATCGTCAAGACTGAATGGGATGGACTTGTTCCTGCATTGACCTCAGGCAAAATCGATGCAATAATTGCCGGCATGTCTCCTACAGCTGAACGTAAAAAGACAATAGACTTTTCAGATAACTATTATAAGTCTGAACTGGTTATGGTAGTTAAAAAGGGAGGAAAATATGAAGAAGCTTCATCAATACAGGACTTTAAGGGAGCAAAGATAACGGCTCAATTAAATACGTTCCACTATTCGGTAATAGATCAGATCAAGGGCGTCAACAAACAGCCGGCTATGGACAACTTCCCGGCAATGAGGGTTGCACTTGAGTCGGGAGTTATTGACGGATATGTATCGGAACGTCCTGAAGGCGTCAGTGCTTCGGCTGCAAATAAAAACTTCGCAATGGTAGAATTCAAGGATGGTTTTACTACATCAGAAGAGGATACGGCAATTGCCGTGGGGCTTAAAAAGGGCAGTGAGTTGACTGAAAAGATCAATAAAATATTGGCAGGCATTTCTGAAGAAGATCAAAAAAATATTATGGATACTGCTATTAAAAATCAGCCGGCAGCCCAATAGCAATCATAAACCGGGTGCGTCTATGCACTCGGTTTATGATTATATAATGGGCGCTTAAAATATGTGTTGATTTTCAGCAATCGAATGAGCTGGATGTGTATGCTCAAAATCAATACTCTTTTTTAAAGGAGGTTTTAAGATGAGCCTTGAATGGTTAGTGAAAATCATAAAAAATTACTGGCCCATGTATCTTCGCGGAGCCGGCGTGACACTCTATATATCTATAATTGGAACTGTCGTGGGTTTTATTATAGGACTGCTGGTTGGAGTCGTGCGTACCATTCCAATGCCTGAGAAGGGAATAAAAAGAACCTTTCTTAAAATTATAAATGCAGTACTCTCTATTTATATAGAAGTATTTCGCGGAACACCTATGATCGTTCAGGCCGTGGTGATTTATTATGGTTCGGCACAGGCATTTGGCATAGATTTGGATAGATTGACGGCAGCATTGTTTATCGTATCGATTAACACTGGGGCGTATATGTCGGAAATCGTACGAGGAGGTATTATTTCAATCGACAAAGGGCAGTATGAAGCAGCTGAGGCTATCGGGATGAGGCATTTTCAAACAATGTTCAATATAATACTGCCACAGGCTATCCGAAACATATTGCCTATGATTGGAAACGAATTTGTAATAAACATAAAAGACACTTCAGTTCTTAACGTGATTTCAGTAACCGAATTGTTTTTCCAGGCAAAAACTGTTGCAGGAAACAACTTCAGGATTTTTGAATCATATCTGATCGTATGTGTAATCTATCTCACGATGACATTTACAGTGACGAGGATACTGCGCTATATTGAAAGAAAGATGGAAGGGTCTGAAAATTATACAATGTATGCCAATCAGATGCAGGTTAAATCTTCTGGAGATATTCCGCACAAGGCAAAAAATTAGGCAGGGAGGTGTGTGTTATGGAAAAGTTGATTGAAATCAAACATTTGAGCAAATCCTTTGGAACTCACCAGGTTTTAAAGGACATTGATTTTTCAGTAAATAAAGGAGAAACAGTTTGCATAATCGGCTCATCCGGTTCAGGAAAGTCCACCCTTCTTCGCTGCATCAACCTTTTGGAAAAGCCAAGCGGTGGTGAAATAATCTATAAGGGAGAAAATATTCTAGATAAAAAACATGACATATATGGTTACCGTACAAAGCTAGGCATGGTATTTCAACAGTTCAATTTGTTCAACAATCATAATGTTTTGAGCAACTGTATGGTAGGGCAGATGAAAGTGCTCAAACGCTCTAAAAAAGAAGCTGAAGAGGTAGCCATGAAATATCTGAAAGTTGTTGGAATGGATGAGTATGTCAATGCCAGACCCAAACAACTTTCAGGAGGTCAAAAACAGCGTGTGGCTATCGCAAGGGCGCTTTCCATGGAACCTGATGTGATGCTTTTTGATGAACCGACGTCCGCACTCGATCCTGAGATGGTAGGAGAAGTGCTTAAAGTTATGAAAAAGCTTGCTGAAATCGGACTTACTATGCTTGTTGTGACTCACGAAATGGAATTTGCAAAAGAGGTATCAAACCGCGTAGTATTTATGGACAAAGGAGTCATTGCGGAACAAGGAAGCCCTGAACAGATTTTCAACAACCCTGTACATGAGCGTACAAGGGAATTTTTAAAGCGGATACTAAATCCGATGTAATTATTATAATATTCCCCTTTTTTCTAAAACTTTTTTGATTGCAAATTCCAGGCATTCCTGGGTTATAGGGTGAAAGTCGGTAATGTACTCGTCAGGAGGAGTCTTCATTCCCTCTTTTACCCACTGAGTTATAGAACCCATAATTGCATTGGAAAAATAATTTGCAATCATTTTTATGTCATCGGGCGGTATTTTGTTTGATTTAAGGATTGTCTTGATTTTTGACATGATCCCATTATAAACCACTTTAAACAAATGCTCGCGAAGATTGTTCTGCACATTTGAAGTGAGCGCAGCTACATAGAATTCCTTATTTGCATACAAATGCTGTATAAGCTCGTCAATGATAGTATTATCATGATTCCTATCTGTGAGGCTGGAAAATTCCATATCAAAAATCCAGCAGATCAGAGCTTGTTTATCCTGAAAATGATAATAAAATGTTTTGCGGTTAAGCCCACATCTTTTTACAATATCCTGTACACTTATCTTATCTAAATTAGTACTCATCATAAGTTCCTTAAGCGTTTGAGCCATCAACCGTTTGGTCAGTTCAGGCTTTGACATTTATCATACACCCCATTTGCACATTATTTTTCTGCTTTCTTCAAAAAACCCACAGTTTAAACAATCTGTATAAAATTTAGACAGTTAACCATGAGTAGCTGTTTTTTATAATAATACAGCATGATAAAATACTTGTAAAGCCGGGGAACTCTCAGAAAAAGTACGGTTAATACTTTTCAAACAATGAGATTGATAAGCTAAAATTGTTCTAATTTATTGCTTAAATGTAAGGACAGGGGGATTGTTAGATGAAA
>CALCDS010000040.1 GCA_937900065.1 uncultured Clostridiaceae bacterium
TTATACTATAAATTGGTGGTTTTTTATTATTTTCAGAATATTTTTTTCTACAAGTCTTAATTACCCTTTATATGGATATTAGGTGTCCGTAGGTCAGCGTCCGAGAAGCAATCTGTGGTGGATTGCCCCGCCATGACCCGAACAGCGTACAATGATACTTCTGCATAGCCACAGACATCGCAATGGGTGCAGCCGCCGGAGAACCCAGCGGGAGTGAGAGTCCCATGACAGCCGCAAGCCACGGTTGGTTTAAGCTGACTGCCCAAAGGACGGAATCGTCCTAACCGCAAGCACTCTGCCTGTGGTGTTCTGCTTCGGGAAGTAGTGTCGAATAGAAGCAGCAAAAAACGAAGAACAAGAGTTTTATTATATCAGAAACTATGAGGACAGCCGCCCTTCCGGATACATCCGATCAAACTTGGTGGCTGTCCTTATCCTTGTGATATAACAACCAATTTCACGCAAAGGAGGATTTTCTATGAATACAAAATCTGCATTGATTTATTGCCGCATCGATGCGCCAGAGGATACGCATGGCGCTTTGAAAGGGCAATATGAAAGACTGGAAACTTACGCTGCACAGATAGGTTTTACCATTATCGGTTCCTCGCAGGACTTGGGAAGCGGCCTGAACCCTGACCGCCCCGGCCTGCAGGCTGTTCTGAAAGCCGCAAAAGCCGCCAGCTTTCAGATTCTGCTGGTGGATTCGGTGAGCCGGATCGGGCGGGATGAAGCAACTACAAAAACTATTATCCAAACGCTGATGTCTTATGGCATTGCCGTCTTTTCGCCATTGGAGGGAAAAATATTGATATAGAAAAGCAGGAGGTTTCTATGAGTGAAAAAATAACGATGTTTGCAAAATACCCCGATGTAGTCGAGGTAAACCAATTGAGAGAAATGCTCGGCGGCATCAGCCGTAAGCTGTCCTATAAACTTCTGGCAGATAATGAAATACGAAGTGTACGGGTCGGGCGAACCTTTAAAATACCGAAGGCTTGTGTGATTGAATATTTGCTGGGCGAGGAAAATGTGCCATATTAATATTATCTAAAGTGCTTTTTGCCTATTATTGAGCTTAACCTGTATAAAAATCCGTTGGGTATTTTCCACGCAGATTAGTAGCTATCCTATGCTTTCTGTGGTAATGTGGTGTTGTCAATGGTAGGCAAATAATGCTGTTATTTCAAAGGAGGATAACAAATGATAACAGGCTGCCTACAGCAAAAAAACAATACTTATTACGCCGTTTTATATGTAAAGTTGGACGGCAAAAGAAAAAACAAATGGATTCCAACCGGATTGCCGGTAGAAGGAACCAGCCAAAGAAAGTCTCAAAAAGCCTTTGATCAAATTCGCTTAGAGTATGAACAGGCTCAGGAAGAAAAGGAACGCCAAGAAGCAGAAGAAGCCAGAGAGTTAATTGAGAGTAAAAGGAAGCGGCAGGCAGACGTACCATTTATGGATTACCTTAAAAAGTGGCTGCTACAAGCAAAGCCTACTATATCCAAAACTACGTTTAAGGGATACCGCACCATGTTGGACGGTCGGGTCAATCGATATTTTACAGAGCTGGATATTACCGTAGGCGAAGTGACTCCTCAGCATCTACAGGATTTCTATCAAACGATTTTTGATGAGGGGCATACGCCCAATACGGTTATTCACTATCACGCCGTACTTCGAAAGGCACTGCAAAATGCTGTAAAAAAAGATATACTTAACAGCCTGACCTACGGACAGTAAATTTATATAAAATTCCAGTGGATATAATAGTTGG
>CALCDS010000041.1 GCA_937900065.1 uncultured Clostridiaceae bacterium
TTATATATCAAGATTCTGTACCTTTTTGGCATTGGTTTCTATAAATTCCCTTCTTGGCTCAACGTTGTCGCCCATCAATATCGTAAATATCTCGTCTGCAGCAACGGCATCATCCAAAGTAACTTGGAACAATATCCTATTTTTAGGATCCATGGTAGTCACCCATAACTGTTCGGCATCCATTTCGCCAAGGCCTTTATACCTTTGCAAGTTGACGTTTTCCCTGCCTATATCATTCATTAATTTTTCAAGCTCTTTATCCGAGTAGACATAATGCTCATTCTTTCCCTTTGTGACTTTATATAAGGGCGGCTGTGCGAAATAAACATGGCCGTTGTCAATCAAAGGCCTCATATATCTATAAAAGAATGTGAGCAAAAGGGTCCTTATATGGGCTCCGTCAACATCTGCATCAGTCATTATTATTATTTTGTTATACCTTATCTTTTCTATGTCAAAATCAGTGTCTATCCCTGCTCCAAATGCCGTAATCATTGATCTTATAGCTTCAGAAGCAAGTATTTTATCCAGCCTTTGCTTCTCAACATTCATGATCTTGCCTCTTAAGGGTAGTATTGCTTGAAATTTTCTATTTCTTCCCTGTTTTGCAGAGCCGCCTGCAGAATCTCCCTCAACTATGAATATTTCGCAGACTCCGGGATCCTTTTCAGAGCAGTCTGCAAGCTTTCCAGGAAGCGAAGTATTCTCAAGCACGCTTTTTCTTCTTGTAAGCTCCCTGGCCTTTCTCGCAGCTTCCCTTGCCCTTGATGCAGTCAATGATTTTTCAAATATTATCTTTGAAACCGAAGGGTTTTCCTCAAGAAATCCCATAACACCTTCGTATACTATATTATCAACAATGCTCCTGACTTCGGTATTGCCGAGTTTGGTCTTGGTCTGGCCTTCAAATTGAGGTTCATGAAGTTTAACTGAAATAACTGCCGTCAAACCTTCACGAACATCCTCTCCTGACAGAGCTTTTTCATTTTCTTTTATATAGTTATACCTTTTTCCATAATCATTGAATGCCCTTGTAAGAGCAGACTTAAATCCTATAAGATGGGTGCCGCCTTCCGTAGTATCGATGTTATTTGCAAATGAATATATATTCTCTGTGTAAGAATCGTTATACTGCATTGCTATTTCAACTAAAACATCATCTTTTAAACCCTGTATTGAAATAGGTTCGGGATGGAGCACTTGCTTGTTCCGGTTAAGGTGCTTTACAAACGACACTATTCCGCCTTCGTAATGGTAAGTATCTTCCTTGTTCTGTCTTTCATCCCTGAGTATTATCTTTATTCCCTTATTTAAAAATGAAAGCTCTTTAAGCCTGCGTGACAGTATATCAAAATCATATTCGGTTTCTTCAAATATTTCAGGATCGGCTTTAAAAACTATTTTTGTTCCCGTGCCTCTTGCTTCCCCGACAGTTTCAAAAGGTGTTACAGGCTTTCCTCTTTCATATCTCTGCCTGTACAGATGTCCGTCTCTTTTTACTTCAACGATAAGCCATTCTGAAAGCGCATTTACTACAGATGCTCCAACGCCATGAAGGCCTCCTGAAACTTTATAGTGGCCTCCTCCAAACTTTCCGCCTGCATGGAGCACTGTAAGTATGACCTCAACCGTAGGCTTTTTTAATTTAGGATGTATTCCAACCGGCATACCGCTCCCGTTATCAGTAACGGAAATAGAATTATCCTTGCCGATAACAACCTCTATCCTATCGCAAAAACCTGCTAATGCTTCATCAATACTATTATCAACAATTTCATATACCAAATGGTGCAAACCTGAAGAGCCCGTACTTCCTATATACATCCCCGGGCGTCTCCTCACGGCTTCAAGCCCTTCGAGCACCTGTATCTGACTTTCATCATAATCATCTATCTTTTTTATCATCTGAATCCCCCTCTATTGCAAAAAAATAATAAGCACTTATGATTATAAGGATGTGCCACCCTAAACACAAAATTCCACACTATACAAACGCAGCTTTTAAGCAAAGTTCTTATTTTTTTAAATTCCCTTATGCGTTAAGGTTATCTACAAACTTGCTTCTTTTGCATAGTGTGACTGATGATATCGGAGAGAGGTATATACAGCTTTTTTTATCAATCTCAGCAAGTATGAATGACTTCGGCTCATCATCAGTAACCCTGATGACAGAGCCCTCCTCATCTGCAATTTTAAGAAACTGCTTTGTATCTTCAGACATATTTATAGAATCCATACTCACAATGGCAACTATGCTTTCTTCAGGGATTACAGTATTTTCGCCTATATGAATGAACACAATCCTTTCCCCCTTAAATTAGTATATTTTAATGTATTATATGGATTTTTAAGCGTTTCCCATCTTAATTGAATCGCTCAAAAAATAAACATATTCATTAAATAAAATACTTATTCAACTCACGAACGCCAGGCATCTTTAAAACCGTAATACAAACAAGCTTACACCTGGCGCATTAAAAATATCAAATTTACAGTTTTATTATGATAATAATAAAAATTTAACCCTCACATTATAATTATACCCTTAATTGCCATTATCTAAAAGCATCAATAAATTTACTCACTCCATCCTGTTTATTACCCCTTTATCGACTATAAATACAAACCTGTCGCCTTTTCTAAATTCCTTTATTTCATTTATGCTTGTACAGGTTAGAATCGTCTGTATGTTTTTTAGGTTTTCAAGCAAATACTTCTGCCTTTTTATATCAAGTTCAGAAAGTACGTCATCCAGAAGCAGAACAGGATATTCCAGGCACTCGCTTCTCATAAATTCAAGCTCTGAAAGCTTAAGCGATAATGCAGCACTCCTTTGTTGCCCCTGCGAACCATATGTTTTTACATCTATGTTGTTTATATAAAAATCAATATCATCCCTGTGCGGTCCTACGGATGTAAATCCTCTTTCTATATCTTTTTTCCTGGAATCGACTAAATCCTTATATATGGCTATTTTTCCTTCCTCCCGGTTATTTATGTTTTTAAACTTGGAGGAATAATATATATTCAATTCTTCATCTCCGCTTGTGATCTTTCTATGAACAAGTTTTGCAAGAATGGATATTTTTTTTATAAATTCAATCCTGTACTTTACTATGTGTGAACCATACTCTGAAAGCTGCTCATCCCATACATCAAGCATTTTAGCTTTTGAACCGTCCCCTCTTATTGATTTTAGAAGATTGTTCCTCTGCATTAAAACCCTGTTGTATTGTTGAAAATTATAATAATATTTAGGCTTAACCTGTGATATTTCCACATCCATAAACCTTCTTCTAAATATTGGCCCTTCTTTTATGAGCTTTAAATCTTCCGGCGAAAACATCACGACATTTAAATTTCCAAGAAGTTCTGATAACTTGTTTATCTTTACTCCGCCTATCTTTACGATCTTGGGTTTTATATTAAAAAGCTGTATCTGTATGCTTGTATCTATATTTCCGCTTCTGATATCCGACTTAACCAAGCCCGATTCACTGTTCCAGTATATGAGCTCCTTTTCTTTTGATGTCCTGTGTGACCTTCCGGTACCGCACAGATAAATAGACTCCAAAAAATTTGTTTTACCCTGGGCATTGTCGCCATAAAATATATTGAGTCCCGGATGAAGGCATATCGACAGATCTTTATAATTTCTGTAATTTCGCAATGTCACACGCTTTACATACATAAAAACACTCCTTAGGTGACTAAAAGCAAGCTTATTGCCCTAATAATCTATTATAGCATAAAACATATGTTCGATATAACATCAAAATCATAACCAAGCTTTCTATACGACCAAAAACTCACCTATTCCATCTATGGATATCTTATCTCCCTTATGCAATTTTTTGCTTCTTTGAAAAGCTTTGTCATCATTTACTTTTACAATCCCGGATAATATCATCTGTTTGGCGGCTGCTCCGGATTCTGCAGCACCCGACCATTTTAAAAACTGATCCAGCTTTATTATATCCGTATTTATCTTAACCTCTTTCAAACCACTCACCCCTTTATGCCGGCATTATCTACATTATTAATATACACATAAATTAAGCCCACTATGAGCAGGCTTATAATTCGTCCAGTGTTAAATTAAATTTACCCTTGATATAAAATGGGTTGTTTTCTATGGTCGTTTCCGCTGGATTTTTTAATTTTATTTATGGACGACCTATACATTTTAAACTTTGTCTTTATTTAATAGTTACATTTAATAAATGTGTTGATTTTTTGAGCA
>CALCDS010000042.1 GCA_937900065.1 uncultured Clostridiaceae bacterium
GTTCTTCAAAAATGTAAAAATGCTTGAAAATTTAAAGTAAACCAAAACAAAAGTGCAGCGAAAATACAAAATATGACTGTATATATAACAGTTTATAAGTATGCAGACAGCCTTATATCCGGCTGCTGCCATACGCTTTGAGAGATTGTTTCACGTGAAACATTTCCATAAGTGTATGATATTGGCTGTAAGAGCAGCTTGCGACCAAAAATTGTTTGCATACTGACTCAAAAATAGCTGTTGTTTTGGATATTTATGCAACACGACCGCAGGCCGGATAAAAAAGGTGCTGCACAATAAGTAAATCGTTCATTGTGCAACACCCCCTATTTAGGTTTAGCCGCTTTATACTATTTCTTCACATTTTTAGGATTGCTTCTAAAGCATAAATTGATAAACTCTTCATCAGGTATGAACGATATCTCCTGCATTAAAGAATTTTTGCTTAAAATCACAGTATAAATTTTTCTATCGGTATCTTTTGGATATGCCGAAATTTCCTTTCCCCTATGAACATCATTTAAAAAGCTGCTCCCTTTCGGAGCAAGTATCTCTATATCAGCCATATTGAAACTTATTATCCTCTTCCTTTTTTTAGCCTCTATTATTTTATCCATATCGACATCCCCGCTTGTGAATGTGTATTCATATTCCACATAACAAGTTTGCTTTATGAAATAAAGCAGAACTGCCAATAATACAAATATAATTCCTAAAGGCGGGACTATCAAGATTGTAAATGCTGAAAACGCTATCATGACATAAAAAATATATTTGAGCAAATTATAGCTTTTACTTTTATAAGCAGGAGTCAACTGTTCATAATATTTGTCCATCAATCATACCCCCTGATATTCCCAATATACCAATAGTATACCATAAAATCATTGACCATATTTTGCCTGAAAAAATAAATACTTTTTACTGTGCTTCCATATAATTATTTATTAGCCCAATATTTACATTCATCAATTTTTGAATTATAATCTTTGTGAAATAAAAACAGCCCTATTTAGAGTAAATGCTGCAAACTTATATAAAAGTTAACAGTGTTGTTTCAATTAGATAGGCCAAAAAATTTGTTTGGCCATTATTTATAATTTGTCCACTGTTAAATTAAATTTTTCCGTAATCTCAAATGGACGAATTTCATGGATTGTCTATATTAGCTATTTTTAGAGCGGACAATTCATATAATACATGATATTGAAAAAATATAAATTTTTGAAAAATGTATTGACTTTTATTGGTAGTTTTGCTACTATCTTTACATAGGGTATGTCGATATTTGTTGAAAGGGAGGCTTAAAGATGAAATCTACAGGTATTGTAAGAAGAGTTGATGAATTGGGCAGAGTCGTTATTCCTATAGAACTTAGAAGAACGTTGGATATCGCTGAAAAAGATGCTTTAGAAATATACGTAGATGGTGAGCAAATAATACTAAAAAAGTATGAACCTGCTTGCATTTTCTGCGGACAGGCTAAAGATGTTCTTCAATATAAAGGGAAAAATATCTGCCGTAAATGTCTCGAAGAGTTAAAGGGAAAAGAAATATAATTATGAAAAGATGTTGTTACCGTGATGAAATTTATACGATTTTTTCAGCAGTAAATCAATCTTTAGGCAGTGCGGATAAACAACTGTAATACAGCTTCATGTAGACTTACAATTGCAGATATATAGAAAATATAAGTTTGTTTGAGGCAGATCTACTTTAAGGTATAACACAGTGGTTATACCTTTTTTATTATGGAGCAAAGTAAAATATCAAGACAAGCTACCTTGACTTTTTGCCAAAGGCATTTAAATCGATAGCTGTCTTATTTACTGTGTTACTTGTTTAAATTCGTCATTATGCTTATACTTATATTTAAGTTTGCATCTTTATGAATCTTTTTTTGTTATATATTATGTGGGTGATTATTTCGTTACTTAGTATAATTTATATTGGCATTGTATATTATAAACCGATTATAAATTTTAATCTTTTTGGACCAATAGAGGTGTAATTGTGACAGATCTGTTAATAAAACTATTCATAAAGGACAGTAAAAATATATCAAATTTTAAAGTTCGCGAACGCTACGGCAATTTTGCAAGCATTGTCGGCATTATCTCGAATTTATTACTCTTTATCATAAAAATAACCATTGGATTGATTTATAACAGTATTGCCATCACAGCCGACGCCATTAACAACTTATCCGACTCAAGCTCTTCGCTGATAACCATGCTGGGTTTTAAAATCTCGGGCAAGCCGGCAGATGTCAAGCATCCATATGGCCATGCACGTATGGAATATATATCAGGATTGATTGTTTCGTTCATCATACTGATGCTGGGACTGGAACTGATTAAAACTTCTGTAAATAAGATAATAAATCCCCAATCACCCCAATTTAGCATTGTTTCAGTCATAGTGCTTGTGATCGCTATCCTTTTAAAGCTGTGGCAATGCCTGTTTTATAAAAAAGTCGGCAATATAATAAAATCCACAACCATCATCGCATCATCTATGGACAGCAGAAATGATATACTCGCCACATCGGCCGTTCTTTTTGCTTCTATATTCACCCATTTTACCGGATTTAATCTGGACGGCTATATGGGTGTCGTTGTTGCTCTGTTCATTCTGATAACCGGGACAAAGTTGATTATAGATACCATGAGCCCTCTTCTTGGCACAGCACCCAGCCGGGAATTGGTGGACAGCATTTATAAGAAGATTTTAAGCTATGACGGTATCATAGGGATGCATGATCTGGCCATACACAGCTACGGGCCGGGACGGTCCTTCGCATCAGTGCACTGCGAGGTGCCTGCAGAGCAGGATATCATGATAAGCCATGATATTATCGACAATATCGAACGAGATTTTTTAAAAGAGCGCGACATCCACATGGTCATTCATCTTGATCCGGTTGTTACCAACGATGAAAGGACCAACAAATTGAAAGCTGCAGTAGAAAAACTTGTTGCAGAGATTTCACCAAAAATAAGTATGCATGATTTTCGCGTGGTATGGGGCGTGACCCACTCCAACTTGATATTTGACGTAGTTGCTCCATATGATCTTGAATGGAGCGATGATGAATTGATAGATATCATTTCAGAAAAAATACATGATATCAACGATACTTATAATGCGGTAATAACAGTCGATCATGCTTATGTACCTCATAGTGCTCTAGAAGATCCCCAAAAAGGATCCCCCCAAAATACAAAACGAGCGTAAATTTTAAAGGTCCAAAACAAAAAAAGTACTGATGCATGGACCTTTATTAAAGCTTTACCCTGATTTTCAAGCAAAATTGCAGATTTCTAAGTTCTATTTTCATTTCCCTGTTCATCAAGGGAAAGCCTGTATACTTCCCTTTTGGATATCCCTCTGTCTTTGGCAGCTCTTTTCATAGCATCTTTTTTGCTCATGCCTTGATTTACATACATGCTTATATGCTCGCTTATGGAAATGTCGTCCCACCTCTCCCTTTGCTCGGAAATGACTTCTTCCATGGGTTTTCCTTCCAATACGATGACATATTCTCCCCTCGGCTTACAATCATCATACATTGTTGATGCTTCAAAAAGGGTTATTCTATAAATTTGCTCAAATTTCTTTGTAAGCTCCCTGCATATTGCGACCCTTCGGTTCCCAAGCTTCAAGTAGAGTTCTTTTAGAGTACTCTTTATCCTATGGGGAGCTTCATATAATATGGTTGTGCGTGTTTCGTTCTTTAAGCTGTTGATTCTTATTTTTCTTTCACGGTTTTCCCTGGGCAAAAAACCTTCAAATACAAATTTATCTGTAGAAAAGCCTGATACTACAAGAGCAGTTATAGAAGCTGTGGCACCCGGCACAGGTATCACTTCTATGCCTTCATCTATACACGATTTTACTATATCTTCTCCCGGGTCAGATATCCCGGGCATGCCGGCATCCGTGACCAATGCTATATCAAGTCCTTGCTTGAGTTTATCTATAAGCTGCTTTCCTCTTTCAAACCTGTTATGCTCATGATAGCTTATCATAGGTTTCTTAATACCTATATGGTTTAGAAGCTTTAAAGTCTGCCTGGTATCCTCAGCAGCTATCAAATCTGCTTCCTTGAGAACTTTTATAACCCTAAGCGTAATATCTTCAAGGTTTCCTATAGGTGTTCCGCATAAATAAAGCTTACCTGTCACAGTATATCTCTCCCATATATTTCATTTATCTCTTCAGTATAATTGCCGCGTCCATCATAAATATAAAGAGGATCCAAAAATTTCAAAAACGCCCTTCCTCCTTTTAATCCTTCTATAAGCATAAGATTGGGCTTTTTACCCGGATAAGGATGTATGAACCTTATCGCCTTAGGCTCCAATTTATAGCTTCTCATCAAACATACTATATCCACAATCCTTTCAGGCCTATGTACCATAAAAAAATGCCCGTTACTTTTTATAAGGCCGGATGATATGGATATGACATCTTCAAGAGTGCATTTTATCTCATGCCTTGATATAGCCTTTGAACTTTTAGGGTTCAAGATCCCTGAACCCGTATGCTTGTATGGAGGATTTGCGGTCACAATATCAAAGCTTTCCTTTCCAAACATGGAGACCGCACTTTTCATGTCATCATTTATTATAACTACTCTATCCTGTATGCCGTTTAAAATCATGCTACGCTTTGCCATGTCCGCAATATCGTCTTGTATCTCGATCCCTACTATTTCCTTAGCCTCAGTTTTACCGGCAAGAAGTATGGGTATTATGCCGGTACCCGTACCCAAATCGACGACTCTCTGATTTCGTTTTACTTCAGCGAAATTTGCAAGAAGCACAGCATCCACTCCAAAGCAAAAACTAGATGGGTTTTGTATTATCTTAAGACCCTTGCATTGCAGATCATCTATTCTCTCATACGATTTGACTAGCTCCATATGTCCATCTTCTTTTTATATACAGCATGTAAGATAATATGATATAACTTCCAACATCCGTTTAAAGTATGCTAATTATAGCATATCCATATTTGGTTAACAACAAAAAAGGCTTCTTACAATATTATAAAGAAGCCTGTTCAATATATTCACATAAACCGAAAAAACGGTTCCATGCCATATGGAACCGTCCATCAGCACATCACTAAAATTTCATTTTATTCCTCTACAGGTGCACCCACAGGACAAACATTTGCACAATTCCCGCAGCTTATGCAAACATCAGGATCAATAACATATGTTGTATCTCCCTCACTGATTGCATTGACCGGACACTCTGATGCACAGGTCCCGCAGCTCACGCATGCATCCGTTATTTTATATGCCATCATTTTCACCCCCAAAATTTAGGACAGCATGTCCAGAAATATTCTACCACTATTATATTAATATGAAAAGAATATATTTGGTTAAAGAACCTTAAGAATCTTTAAACAGATTTTTTATTTCCTCTTGGGTTACATTTTCGTCCTGTTCAATGACTATATTATCATCGGTAACTTCTCCTTCAGTGCTCCCGGTTACAATATTGACATCCTTTATTGGAAATACCTTGCATTCCGCGTCGTCATCGTTGGTTGCGATTTTTACCTTTACAGACTCTTTAACCACGCTGTTTTCCACGACCTCGCCCCGTCCTTCAGGAGTCTCCACTATGCTTCCGATCCTGGGGAGTTTTTTTCTGATAGCTTCATATGTTTCCTGCTCATACTTTAAGCAGCACATCAGCCTGCCGCATATGCCTGATATCTTTGTGGGATTCAATGAAAGGTTCTGCTCTTTGGCCATTTTTATGGATACCGGCTCAAATTCTCCAAGGAATGATGCGCAGCACATGGGCCGCCCGCATGCGCCAAGCCCTCCTACCATCTTTGCTTCGTCTCTGACACCTATCTGTCTCAATTCAATCCTTGTCTTAAAAATCGATGCTAGATCCTTTACAAGCTCTCTGAAATCCACCCTGCCATCAGCAGTAAAATAAAAAATGACTTTATTGTTATCAAAAGTATATTCCACATCCACAAGCTTCATGGAAAGCCCGTGCTCTTCAATTTTTTTCAAGCATATTTCAAATGCCTTGCCCTCTTTTGACTTGTTCTCTTCGTTTCTGGCCTTATCTTCATCGGTAGCAACCCTCAACACTTTTTTCAGGGGAGCAATTATCTCATCTTCATTCACATCTTTGGGGCCTATGACCACTTCTCCGTATTCAACGCCCCGCGCAGTCTCAACAATCGCATTATCTCCTACTTTAATGGTTATATCATCCGGGTCAAAATAATAAATTTTCCCAGCTTTTTTAAACCTTATACCTATTACAGTAACCACATTATCCCTCCCATATGTTGAGCAACATGCTTTCTATTGCAAGCTGATAATTGACATTCAACCTTATCTTTCGTGCAGTCTCCTTTATGCTCTTGATTATATTATACAAACTGCCGACCGTATATTTTGGGCACTCGTCTTGAATCATGCCAGCCTTGTCAAGATTTATCAAAAGTCTTTTATCCGCGCATTCCTTGAATATCATCATATCCCTGTAAAAAGACATCATGATATCGAGTATCTTATCAATCCCATCTTTATTATTGATAAAGTATTCCACACTGTAGAGTGCATCTATTTTATCACAATACTTTATATTTCTTGAAAGCTCTATTATCTCATTTCTTGCAGCCTTTAAATCATCGCTGTCCATAAAATCCAATGCATTTTTTAGTATCCCGTCAGAAAGCGCAGCCAAATACCTTGCCTGCTCGGCAGATACCCCTGCTTTATCTATCAAATAAGCTTCAATATCCCTTTCAGGGGCCCTTGTAAATTTCATCACCCTGCATCTTGAAATTATGGTGCTCAATATTGAATACATATTATATGTGAGCAATATTATCACCATCTTTTCAGGAGGTTCTTCAAGCACTTTCAAAAGTGCATTTTGAGCTTGTTCCGTCATTTTTTCGGCATCATGTATTATATATACCTTTACGCCGTTTTCATAAGGCTTCTTCTGCATGTCTGCCTGAAGATCCCTTATATCGTCTACGGAAATAGACTGCTTGCTGCCGGAGCGGTTCTTGGCTCTAAAATGGATTATATCGGGATGGTTCCCGCTTTGGGCCCTTATACATGAAGGACACCTTCCACAGGGATCAAGCCCCTTAGCTTTACAGTTCAATGTCATGGCAAGAATCGATGCTGCGATGCTTTTCCCGACACCATCGGGACCGCAGAAAAGATACGCATGGGCTATCCTTTTATTGAGCAATGAGTTTTTGATATCTCTAACAATATTCTTTTGGCCTACTATATCGTCAAGCACCATATTCCCACCTCAAATATAGAATTACTCATACAATTATACCATACATTATACAACTCTAAACAGATGTAAAAAAAATACAGGTGCAACCTGTATCCATCAGAAGTTTTAAGTTGATTTTGGAATAGTGCTCAAATTTTTTCAAACCTATCCACATCGACTACAAATATCGTAGCCCCACCAACTGAAATCTCAACAGGATATGGTACATATACACCGGTTGTTCCTGTAACAGGGGTCGTTGATGTTATTACCTGTTTTCTTGATTCGCAAAGCTTTTTAATTATCTCTATCACTCTGTCGACTTTTTCTTCTTCTACGCCTACCAAAAGAGTCGTATTTCCTGCTCTTAAAAAGCCGCCAGTAGTAGCAAGCTTCGTGACTCTGAAGCTCTCCTTGTTCAATTTGCCGATCAAGTTGGACGCATCATCGTCCTGTACGATAGCTATTACCAGTTTCATATACTCCCCTCCCATATTTTAATTATATACTATTTCGATTGGCCATTCGATCTCTTCAAAAGAAATTCATCGATTATGTTTACAACATCCTTGTGTATTTCCATAACGCTTCTTGAGGCATCTATGATTTTAATCCTGCTGTTTGTACTCGCGATCTGCTTATAACCCTTGTACACTTTTTTATGAAATTCCAGTTTTTCAAGTTCGAGCCTGTCTGCTTTGCCATCTTCGATCTTTCTATTCAAAGCCACTTCAGGATCAATATCGAAAAAAACGGTCAGATCCGGCATTATGCCCTGTATTGCAACGCTGTTTATTTTAGAGACCACATCTATCCCTAACCCTCTTCCGACTCCTTGATAGGCAATGGATGAATCTATATACCTGTCGCATATTATAACCTTTCCCTGCTTTAGGCATGGCCTTATGACTTCCGTGACATGCTGTGCCCTCGATGCCGCGTACAAAAGCGCTTCTGTTACAGGACTCATCTCGACATTCTCATTATCAAGTATTATATTCCTTACCTTCTCGCCTATTCTAGTGCCTCCCGGCTCCCTGCTTTCAACCACTTCAAATCCCTTAGATGCGAAATATTCCTTCATAAGCTTTATTTGAGTGCTCTTTCCTGAACCGTCGCTTCCTTCTATCGATATGAAATAACCCTTTCCCATAGTATCCTCCTTACTTTATAACGGCAATGGTTTCAAGTTTCTTGTCCCGCGGCCCGTTTATTTTTATTCCTGACTCTTTTACCTCCAATACATTATTTATTATATCAGATGTTATTATTTCTCCCGGGAGTATTACAGGTATGCCTGGAGGATAAGGAGCTATTATATCGGCGCTTATCCTTCCTTCGCTGCTTTTAAAGTCCACCATTTCCATGGGTTCATATACCGCTTCTCTCGGGCTCAATGCCTGATAGGGCATCCTCCAGATGATTTGCGGAAGATCCTTTACTTCCCTTTCACTGCTGTATTTTACCGATATATCGTATATTGCATCATACAGCCTCTCATAATCCTCTTTTTTATCGGCTATCGTGCCAATTGCAAGTACGTTATAGAGATCGCTTAATTCCACCTGTATCTTATAGCGCCTGCGAAGTATGTTTTCTATCTTTGTACCGGCTATCCCGAAATCCTTAAAGTTTATCGTAACCTTTGTCGGGTCAAAATCAGCAACACTATGCTGGCCTATGATCTCCCTTCCGAAGCAATATATATATGGTATCTCATTCACTCTGTCCCTAAAATCGTCGACCATATTCAAAAGATTGTCAAGCATTTCTTCCCCATGCTCTTCCATCTGGAATCTTGCCAGATCGAGGCTTGCCATAAGTATATAAGACGGGCTCGTCGTCTGGGTGAGCCTCAGCATGAATTCAATCTTTTCGATATCGACCCTTCCTTTCCTAACATGAAGCATAGAACTTTGAGTAAGAGCCGATAAAGTTTTGTGCGCACTTTGGGCACATATATCGGCTCCGGCATCCATGGCATTTAGGGGCAGCTTCTTGCTAAACGGCAAATGGGCTCCATGAGCTTCATCCACAAGCAGCACCATATTATGCTTATGCACTATCTGTGCAATCGCCTCTATGTCCGAGCAGGTGCCGTAAAATGTAGGATTGGTTACAAGCACAGCCTTTGCATCCGGGTTCTCGACTATTGCCTTCTCTATTTTTTGAGGCGATACCGATACTGCTATGCCCTTTGCAATATCAACTTCAGGTTCATAATATACTGGCCAAAGGCCTCCCAATATCAAAGCTCCCGCCACAGACCTGTGGCTGTTTCTCGGCACGATTATTTTGTCTCCATGATTTGTGACCCCTAGTATCATCGAATAGACACCGCATGTAGTACCATTCACAAGGAAATAAGTATAATCGGATCTAAATGCCCTGGCCGCATATTCCTGAGCTTCCTGTATGATTCCTTCAGGAAGATGGAGGTTGTCCAGCCCCGGGACTTCGGTTTGATCTATAGACAATATATTGTCTTTAAAATCAGGCCTTTCGGTTATATTTGAGAAACCTCTTCCATCTTTATGGCCCGGCATATGAAATGATACATTGTTTTCTCTTACGTAATTTACTAGTCCGTCATATAAAGGTGTTCTGTTTATCAATTGCTATTCCTCCTATGTTTATATTTAATTTTACACCAGATTTGACATAATACATTATCCATAGTTTAAAAAATACTATAATTTTATCAAATCATTTCAACTTGTTTTGAGCATATGTTATAGAATGATCCATATTTTAATATTTCCAAACATGATAAAACAAATTACCAATTTAAATGTTTATGCCAAGTATCAAACTAGTTTGTCTTAATATTTAGCTTTGCTCCACTATAAAATAATCCGGACTATGCCGGATTATTTTATAAACCTTCTGCTTGGCAGCTGTATATGCCCTTTTTTATGAGTTCCTTATACATGTCATACATAGAGTCGCATATATCTGTATTAACCAGAGTTTCCTCGCATTCAGCACATATGAATTTGTCAAGTATCTCTATTCCCTCGTTTTTAAACCTGCCGCATATTATACATCTTTCGGAAACCATTTAATCACCAGCCTTAAGCAAATATTATTATTAAGGATTATTGACTATTTATAATCGGTCTATTCCAAAGCTTTTGTCAATATAAAATAAGCTGATTTCATGGATCGTTTCCGTCATCTACTTTTAATCTCATACTAGCAGCCCATATATTATTTTATTCGATTTTATATACAATTGAGCCTGTTCATAATGCTCAATAGAAAATTTTTCTTGCCCTTGTGCGCTTCAGCAAGGCAAAGATATCCTTTGCTTTATTATCTTGATTTTGTGCCCAAGGATTTAGAATCAAATATTCTTTTATTTTTTATGCTGTTTTAGAGTAAAATATAAATATTAAATACAAGGAGCTGATACAAATGAAACAAAAAATCGTGGGCTTCATTGAGCTGATAAAAGATGAGCTGATCAGCATCAGCAGATATATCTATGAGAATCCCGAAGCTGGGTATAAAGAATACAAAGCCCAGAAGATTTTATGCGATACCCTTGAAAAATATGGATTCAATGTAGAAAAAAACTTTTTGGGATTGAACACCGAGTTTAAGGCTGAATACGGTACCGGCCGGCCGTGCGTCGCATATTTTTGCGAATATGATGCCCTTCCTGAAATAGGACACGGCTGCGGCCACAATATAATAGCGGCAACAGGAATCGCAGCTGCGATAGGCTTAAGCAGGGTAATAGATGAAACAGGAGGAAAAGTAGTGGTTCTCGGTACACCTGGAGAAGAAATCGGAGGTGCCAAGGTAGCAATGGCTGAAAAAGGCGTGTTTGACGAAATCGATGCGGCAATGATGGTGCACCCGTCGGATGAAACAGCAGAGAGCGGTATATCCCTAGCAATGGATGCAATAGAATTCACTTTTAAAGGGAAAGCAGCTCATGCGGCCGCGAATCCCGAATATGGCATAAATGCATTGAATGCGTGCATTGAAACATTCAATTTGATCAATGCCCTAAGGCAGCATGTCACATCGGATGTGCGGATCCACGGCATAATATCCGAAGGCGGAATCGCTGCGAACATAGTCCCTGAAAGAGCAGTTGCAAAATTCTATGTAAGGAGCCTGAAAAGATCTTCATTAAACGAAGTCGTTGAGAAAGTAAAAAATTGTGCCAGGGCCGGCGCCATGGGCACGGGAGCTGGTCTAAAAATAAGGAATTATGAGCTCTCATATGACAATATGGTGACAAACCGCACTCTGTCTAGAATATTCAGCCACAATCTGAAAGAATGCGGCATTATAGATATACACGGCCCTAAAAACAGCATGGGATCACTGGACATGGGAAATGTGAGCCATGTCGTTCCCGCCATACATCCGTATATAAAAATATGCAAAAAAGGCATTGCCAGCCACAGCAAGGAATTCGCCGATGCAACTCAATCAGACCTTGCAAATGAAAACATGATAAAGTCCGCAAAAGCCCTTGCAATTACAGGCTATGATATAATAACCAATAAGAATATGATGGATGAGATAAAAGAAGAGTATAAAAATCAAAGGAGCCTTTTTTAAGGCTCCTGATTCATGATATATTTTAGTTTTCCTACAAGCTGACTGCTGGGCTCAAAATAAAGTTTCATTTTTTTGCCTTTATGGTTTACCACACATGAATAAACATTTTTCTTAGAAGAGAGGCAAAGGAATTTATATGTCCTTTCAATATCCTTTGAACCTTTATCCTCTTTTAAAGGCAAAAATGACTCTATATCAGTTACGTCGATGCTCAATATGACTTTTCTTGTGCTTCCGATGTTCTTTTCAAAAATAAGCTCTTTATCTATAAGCTTATAAGTGTAAAATATCCTGTTAACATACAGCATATTGTAAAGCATCCTTATCATAATAGCAAAAAGCACTGCATCCGTAAGCAATATAAGCTCCAGCCTTATCTCATATTTGATGCTGTAATCAGCGCTGTTTGCCCCGAGATGAGCAACAAGCGTAAACAGCACTATAAAAAGCAGTATCTTTATAATCGAAACTTTTTTGTTTCGTATACTCTCTTTGTATATAATCCCCATGATATCCCCTTCCAGTAAAAAGCACATGGCTGTATTGTATATATCGATACAGCCACTGCACAAAGCTAACATAGAAATTATACACTGTAAAATCGATATATTCTACATTTATAGGCATATTCTATAGGCTGAATTATTGCGCTAATACATGCTGCATCCCTATATCTTCTTATTGCACAGCCTATTGCAACTTTATTTGCTCTATCAAATGCACTGAATTCGATTAAGTCAGTTTATTCAGCTTAAACAATCTGCATATATATATCATGAAAGCTATATTCTATTATAAACAACTATACATGATATAGGACCGTTATACTTATCAGGGAGGTATTTGTATGGTGAAAAAAGCCAATATAAGAAGGGTATTCCCGGGTGCCAACACATACAAGGGTTTTTATTCATTCTATGATTATATATTGCCACAGGATGAGGCCTCCAGAATATTCATACTCAAAGGCGGGCCTGGAACAGGAAAATCCACTTTTATAAAAAGGATCGCAAGTGATATTATCAATTTAGGACTTGATATTGAATGCCATCACTGTTCTTCTGACAATGATTCGCTGGATGGAGTCGTAATACCATCCCTAAAAGTAGCTGTGGTCGACGGCACAGCGCCACATATCGTGGACCCCAAAGCTCCTGGAGCCGTTGATGAGATCGTAAACCTCGGAGAATGTTGGGATGAAACTAAGCTTATGTCGTCCAGAGATGAAATATTAAAATACAACAACCGCATTGCGAAATTATTCAATATTGCCTACAGCCATCTAAAGGAAGCAAAAATAGCATATGATGAATGGGAAAGTTATATGGAAGCAGGCATAGACAAAATCAGGTATAATGAAATATTGGGGGCGATGCTAAAGAGCATCTTTGAGGATGTATCTGCAAACTATGAATCGCCTCCAAAGGTAAGGCATCTATTCGCCTCTGCCATAACCCCGGGAGGAATAAAAAATTATATCGACACATTGATAGATTCGAGAATGAAAAGTTACTCAATCGAGGGGGAACCGGGCACCGGAGTCAAAAAAATGATACAAAGAATAGCACAATCAGCTTATGAGAAGGGCTTATTTACCGAACAGTTCCACTGCCCATTTGATCCTGATTCCGTAGACATGGTAATCATCCCTGAAATAAACATAGCGGTACTCAATATGTCCAAACCATTCCATTATAATGTGTCCAAAATAAACGGATTAAGGTTTGAGGACAGGGTAAATCTGAACATATGCATACAGAAAAAGGAGATTGAAGACTATGAAGTGGAACTTGAAGATGCCAAAAGGCGTTTTTATTATTTAATCGCAAGTGCGATAGAACACTTTTCCCAGGCTAAGTCCATACATGACAAGGTCGAAAATTTTTACAAGCCAGCCATGGATTTTAAGATGATTGAAGAAAAAAGACAAGAGGTGCTTAAAAAGATACTTAAATATAAAATTGAATGAGCTTAAAAAACATGCGGCAGATTGCGCTTTCAAAATCATTATAAATTTCAACAAAAGCAAATACTAAAAACATGATTTATCAACTATCTGAAAGCAGAAATCACAGATTATTGATACTCATCTTAAAACTGAGCTTTTAAACTATCATGATACAAGTATATAATATATTTATTGGTCTATTTAAAATTAGATATAACTGAGGTGACTTTGGATATGGAAAATACGTCAAACGGAGGCAATATACTAAGGGATTGGATATTTCCATTGATTGCAGCCGTGATCATAGCAATACTAGTAAACAGGACACTATTCTTTCTGGTAGAGGTTCCCAGCGGATCCATGTTCCCTGCCATAAAAGAGGGAGACAGGCTTTTGGTGACAAAGATATACAATCCCCAAAAGCTCAATAGAGGCGATATCGTGGTCTTTAAATCAAAAGAGCTTGGTATGACACTTGTCAAAAGGTTGATTGCACTGCCGGGAGATACTGTGGATATTAAAGATGACGGTACCTTGATCATAAATGGTGAAAAAAAGGATGAACCTTATGTAATACAAAAGGGACTTAAATCCGGACATTTTGAAATCCCTAAAAATTGTTACTTCTTCCTTGGAGATAACCGGAGGGATTCAAGCGATGCGCGTTACTGGAGGATGCCGTATATACAGGGAAGCGATATCATAGCAAAAGCGCAGTTCAGAGTATATCCATTTGGCAGAATCGGATTGATAAAATAACGTCCTTCCTTCATCTATCAGCAGCCTTGGTAAAAACCGCCATATGTATGCCTGCTTTTGATATGGTAAAATATACGGGGAGGGAAAATAGATGGACGATCTCGATAGAATGGCAGCAGAAGCTAAAAAATATAACAAACGCAGTTTGGATAAAAAAAAGCATGAACTTCAAAAAAAAGTTGAAGAGTTTGAATTTAAGACTTTGCTTGATGCGGTTGAATTTTTGTTTGAGCTTAGGGCCAAGAGAATAAAAACTCTCAAGGATGAAAAGCTTATAAAAATAATTGAAAATGTTTTGAGGAATGAACCCTTTGAGTATAGAGATGAAGATTACATATTGTCATCATATGCTGATGAACAATTAGACAATTCACCATGTAAAAAATGGTGATAAGACAAACTAGAAATTTAAAATGCCTTTGGCAAAAATATTGAGGCAGTTTGTTTTATTGAACTTTGCTACACAAAAATGGAAAGCAAATATTAAGTTTTTGCTTTCCTCTTTTTTTTATTTATCAGCTTGATCAATATCGTTTTGATAACAACTGTCGCTGGAATGGCAATCAGCATGCCCACTATACCCCAATAGCCTCCGAAAACCAATACCGACACTATAACCCACAGCGGCTCAAGCCCAACCTTAGCTCCAACTATTTTAGGCTGTATTATATTGCCGTCTACCTGCTGGATTATTACGATCGTTATAAGAGTTATCAGCGCTTTGGGTATGCCCTGAAAAAGCGCAAGTATACAAGCGACGATACCTCCTATTAGCGAGCCAAAGTAAGGTATTAGATTAAGAAGTCCTATGGTGACACCCATCAGTAAAAAGTATTTATGTCCGATAATCCTAAGCCCCAATGTCATAAGCACGCATACTATCAAAGCATCGATCAATGCTCCCGATATATAGCTGCTCATCATTACGTTAAACTCCCGCATTTCATTAATAATCGGATCTCTCACACTTTCCTTGCTGTACAGAAGAAAAACTTCCTTTATGAAACCCAATATACGCTCCTTGTATTCCAACAAATAATAAGCAAGTACCATGGCGAGGAATACATTTAAAATGCCCTGTGTCAGGTTTCTTACAAAGCGTATGATATAATCCAACATCGCTGAAGAGATGGTGGTAAATTTAGATATGTAGTTCTGTATCGATGTGCTGCTTTGTATGCTGTTATAATCAACATCCATGCCAGCGGATTTCATCCAATCCATAACCTTTTGGTAGTATGAGCTTATCACGCTCGAGTATCCGGGAAGATCTATATTAGTCAGTTGTATAAGGTTCTTCTGTATTCCTGGAACTACAAAATTTATCACAAGCGATATTATACCTATTATAATAATATAAAAGAGAGCAATGCTTATTTCCCTCTTATATTTTGCTTTTTTAAAAAATTTTTCAAAAAACATGACAGGCCTGTTAAAAAGATAAGCAAGTATCACTCCAATGATCAAAGGTGTCAATATTTTCAGCAATTTTTGTATTGCTCTTATACCATAGCTTATGATAGAATCAAAATTTTTTAATATAAAGTAGCTCGCAAAAACCGCTGACGAAATCACAAATGCATTTATCCATTGGCGGCCAATCTTTTTATTAAAAAATCCGTTCCATTTAGGCTCATTATTCATATTAAGTGCATCTCCTGATATATAGGTCGTCCATAATAAAATTAAAAAAATTAAGAGGAAACGACCATAGAAAACAGTCCAGTCAAGGCAAAGGAAATTTTTAATTTAACAGTGGACGAATTATAAGAATAACTTATTTTAATATATATAACTTTAACATAATAAGCCAAAGCTTTCAATTGAGAAACGCTTCTATTTTTAGAAATGAAAATAATGTTAAATAATGAGGATTTTTTATGAAATATAAACTAAAGGCAGGTAACTTTACCTGCCTTTAGTTTATATTTCAAACTTTATCTTAAATTCTCACCTAACTGGCTCTTTCCTGCCTCAACAAGCCTTTGGGTTATCCTTCCACCAATGCGGCCTGCATCCCTTGATTTAAGATCGGGATTGTAGTCTGCAAGCGCTATCCCAACTTCATTAGCAATTTCCTGCGTGAACTGCCTGCTTACTCCTCTACGATCAGAAGTATTGAAATCCTGCCTGTTTGCAATGTTAGCCGGCATACAATTCCCTCCCATTTTTATTGAGTTTGCAAGGTGACTTTACCCTTGCATTAATTATATTGCCCTCGTTATATTTAAATATAGCTAGTATATATTTGTAAGTTTGTATACTGTTTACATGAAAGATTTATACAGTGCAAAGTTAAAGGGCAGATAAAATACCTGCCCTTTAAATATATATATAATCTTATAAACTACCTCAAGTTCTCACCCATTTGGCTCTTTCCTGCCTCAACAAGCCTCTGGGTTATCCTTCCACCTACACGACCTGCATCCCTTGATCTAAGATCAGGATTGTAATCTGCAAGCTGGACTCCAACTTCTGTAGCAATTTCCTGTGTGAACTTTTTGCTTACTCCCCTACGATCAGAAGTATTATAATCTGGCATGTGTATCACCTCCTTTCGAGAGTATGTAGTATAAGTTGTATAATCAATATATGTTCAAGGAGGTTGCATATTTTGTTATATTTATTATGTCCAATATAGTGCCGCCTATAGCCTGTATATTTTAGAATCATAGGAACATTATAATATTTTATGAACTATGTATACATTTTTGTTTTTATATTCCAAAAAATTAAAAGTCTATAAATTATTATGCTCCCTTTTATAAGGATTCGGGCCTATATATTGGTAATAATAGCAAAGTATCCTGCCGTTATAAAGCTTCCTGTTCTTGTCGGCTTTTTTGCCAAAAAGTTTCTGAAAATCAGGATGAGATGTCAATATAAAATATGACCATGTGTCCATGCTCATAAAAACCTTGCCCATATCTTTGTAAAGCTTTTCAATTTCTCTCAATTCACCTAAACGTTTAGCATATGGAGGATTGCAGATAATACAGCCGTATTCTTTGCCTGACCTAAGTTCTGATACCGGACGCCTTTGAAAAAAAATATTGTTTTCAAGTCCAAAGAGTTTGACATTATGCCTTGCACTTCGAAGCACTTCACCATCTATATCGGATCCGAACACTTTAAAATCAGCATCACAATCAAGCAGATCCATGGCTTCTTCCCTTGCTTGATTCCATACGTTTTCAGGTATCAAGGGCCAATTTTCGGATACGAACTCTCTTTTCATGCCAGGAGCCATGTTAAGCCCTATCATCGCAGCTTCTATAGGTATCGTACCTGAACCGCAAAGAGGGTCTATAAGCTCTCTATCAGGCTTCCATTTGCTTATAAGCACCAGACCTGCAGCCAGAGTTTCTTTTATAGGAGCTTCATTGTTCAGTTTTCTGTATCCTCTTTTGTGAAGGCCGCAACCGCTTGTATCGATCGATATGGTCGCCCTGTCTTTCAGGAACGATACATGTATAGGATACAATGGACCGGTTTCTTTGAACCATTCCGTATTATATCTTTGCTTCATCTTTTCAACAGCTGCTTTTTTAACAATAGCCTGTATATCAGATAAACTAAACAGTTTAGATCTCACCGACTTGGCTTTTGAAACCGGGAAACTGCCGTCTTTGGGAATATAGTCTGCCCATCTAAGGGCCTTTGTGTTTTCAAAAAGCTCTTCAAAGCTTTTTGCATCAAATTCTCCAACTTTAAGAAACACCCTCTCCGCAGTTCTAAGCCATAGATTGCACCTAGCTACTGCAAGCTCATCAGCAGTAAATGTAACCTTCCCATTGTCAACAACCAAGTCGTCATATCCTAGATTTCTAATTTCATTTGCTAAAATCGACTCAAGCCCAAATGCAGATGTTGCTATTATCTCAAGCTTTGACATATACACCTCGCCCACCATTCATAATCTATGTAATTAGATTTTGGTCAATTCAATTTTTTTAAACATTTTTCAAGCCGGTTTCCCGATAATATGGAAACAGCCATGCACAATTCATATGCATAGCTGCTTTTATGGTGAGCCACCGGGGAATCGAACCCCGGACACCATGATTAAAAGTCATGTGCTCTACCAACTGAGCTAGTGGCTCATATCTATAAAGACTGTTGCCTTGACACAACTTTCTTATAATATCACATCTCTTTAATTATGTCAACGTTACGACATAAAAAGG
>CALCDS010000043.1 GCA_937900065.1 uncultured Clostridiaceae bacterium
TTGCACTAAGCACCATATCCTGCAGCAGCCGCAATAAGGAGACAAGGTACGAAGCTGAATTTTTGGGATTGTTTGATACGGTGACAAAAATAGTGGGCTATGCGGACAGCAAGGAAGAGTTCACAAAGTATTCCCAGCTTATCCACGACAGTCTTAAGGAATATAATGATGATTATGATATATACAATGATTATCCAGGCGTGAATAATATAAAAACTATAAATGATAATGCAGGCATAAAGCCTGTCAAGGTTGATAAGAGAATAATTGACTTGCTAATTTTCGGAAAAGAGGAATATAAAAAAAGCAATGGCAGGTTAAACATTGCAATGGGGTCCGTACTCAGCATATGGCATAAATACAGAGAGGCTGGAATAAAAGATGAAGAAAATGCTGCTCTTCCGCCAATGGATGAACTTAAGGAAGCAGCTAAACACACAGATATTGATAAAATGATAATAGACAGGCAAAATTCCACGGTATTTCTTGAGGATAAAGATATGAGCCTTGATGTAGGTGCTATAGGAAAAGGATATGCTACTGAACAGGTGGCACAGATAGCAATGAAAAAGGGTTTTACATCAGGTCTTTTAAGCGTTGGCGGGAACATAAGGGCCATAGGGAGCAAAGCAGATAGCGGAGAAAAGTGGAACGTAGGTGTTCAAAATCCGGATAAAGAGAGCAAGAATACAAACCTTTGCACTGTGCAGCTTACAGATTATTCCCTGGTGACCAGCGGCGATTATGAAAGATACTATATAGTCGACGGAAAAGAGTATAATCATATAATAGATCCGGATACATTGTATCCGGCAGAATATTATCATTCAGTAACTATCATGTGCAAAGACTCAGCTCTGGCAGATGCGCTTTCCACCACGATATTTATTATGCCATTTGAAGAGGGGAAAAAATACATTGAAAGTTTGCCAGACACAGAGGCAATGTGGGTGATGAAAAATGGAGAGATAAGATACAGCAGCGGTTTTAAAAATTATATGAAAAAATAGAATAACAAGTTGATTTGATTTTATTTATGGGGATGTCGCACAATTGATGAATGGTTCATTGTGCAGCATCCTTTGTTTTATGCTTGTTTTTCACTTTACAAATTTATCATGATAAAGTATAATCTAATGTATGAATTTAGGCTCTGTTCAACAAGGATGCTCAAAAATCAATACTTTTAACATATCCTAAATTTAAAAATCATGAGTTAAGGAGATATGAAAATGAAAAAGGCAGTATCGGTAATGAT
>CALCDS010000044.1 GCA_937900065.1 uncultured Clostridiaceae bacterium
TTTAATATAGCCTCCATCTTTAATATGCCATATACATTATTTTATCAGAATGAGAATGATAATTTAAGGGGTCAAGTTTAGTATAAGTTTACCGGATATTATACTGAAACAATGCATCTAAAATATTCTTATATAATGAAGGAAGATTGGATGTAAACATACGGCCGCTTAAATAATCAAGGTCTCCTGAAATCTCTTTGAATTTGAGCTTATATGCATAGAGAAGCTGGGTTTTTAAACCGTATTCCTCTTTGAAGTAAAAATTGACCTCTCTGTCTCCGTACTTCATGTCACCTATTATAGGGTTTCCTATCTTTGAAAGCTGTGCCCTTATCTGGTGGCTTCTTCCTGTAATCAAGTCGATTTCCAAAAGCGTGAAACCTTCATTATATGAAAGGGGCCTTATTTTTGTATGAATGGCCCTGCTTTCCGTGTTTGGCTCATATGATATTGCGACTTTGTTGAGCTTATCATCTTTAGTGAGATAAGCTCTTATATCCCTTTCACACTCAACCCTTCCCTTTACAACGCATATATAATATTTGCTTAAAGCCCTGCTCCTTACAATGCTGCTTAACTTTCGCAACGACATATAATTTTTAGCAAACAGCACCAAGCCTCCGGTATTTAAATCGAGCCTGTTGACTGAAGAAGGTTTAAAAGTGGTCTCATTTTCAGGATTATAAGAGCCGTTTTGGTACAGATAGTATACAACTTGGTCAACAAGCGTATTTTTGCTGTGGCTTAAATCAGGATGCACTATAAGCCCCATTGGTTTATCTACAATAAGCACATTGTCGTCTTCATATATTATGCCGAATTCCCTTTTAGCAGGTTTTATACATGATTTTACAGCATTAATTGCAGCGTCAATCTCCAATGCGTCCCCTGATTTTAATCTGTAATTTTCTTTTGCTCTTTTTCCATTTACCCTGACATGTTTTTTTCTTATCATACTGTATATATCAGTTAAGGAAGCATCCTTCATATATTTTCTAAGAAACCTGTCAAGTCTTTGTTCAGCTTCATTCTCTCCGATTGTGAGCTTAAGCAATGTTTCCACCTTCCCCTTGCAATACTTCTCCATGACTGTATATTTAAACCTTCCGATAAATATAATTAATATTAAATGGAGGGATGGTGCTTGAAAAAGTACATGCCGTATATAATTATCACTTCAATTATTATATCCTTTATTTTTATATTAAGAAACAAAGATATATCCATAAATGGATCCGGAAAATGGGAAGTCGCTTTCAATGAGTCCATGCATTCTTCCGATGTACATATATTGATCGATATAAATGAAAAAAGGCTTTATGCATTCTCGAAAGGTAAACAATTGGCATCATATCCGATTGCTTCAGGAAGACCCGGTTTTCCATCGCCCTTAGGAGACTTTATAATAATACAAAAAGACAGGTGGGGCGAAGGTTTCGGGACCGCGTGGATGAAGATCAACGTTCCATGGGGAATATACGGGATACACGGAACCAACAAGCCCCAATCCATAGGCCATGCCGCATCCTCAGGCTGCATAAGGATGCGAAACAATGATGTCAATAAGCTTTACAAAATGGTTAAGGTAGGCACTCCTGTTAAAATAATCGGAGGCGCTTACGGCTTGCTCGGAAACGGCTACAGGATATTGTCGCCTGGAGACAGGGGTGCAGATGTATATATCGTACAGGACAGGCTTAAAAAACTCGGATTTTATAATGGAAGACTAGATGGAATATACGGCATGGGAATGGAAAATGCTCTTTATAAATTTTTGAAGTCTAAGAAGCTGCCAATATCAAACAAGATTACCGAAAGAATTTATAAAGAGCTTGGATTGATATTGTTTGAATAAAAAAACACATTATATCTTATAAAAAATTCATAGATCTGAATATTTGCAAAGCAATAATATTTTTTTAATATATCCAAAATTTAAAATAAAAATAAATGAAGGACTTTTTATTTTTTTGTAGAATGTTATAATTAATTATGAAAGTACATTTTCATATTATGAAAGTCAAATAAACAGAGGAGTGTTAATATGCAAAGATTAAGAACTATACTAAGGCTCCAAGAAGAAGGGGTCGTAGCGGTAATACGTGCGGAATCAAAGGAACAGGGCATCAAGATCGTCGATGCAGTAAAGAAGGGCGGCATAAAGATGCTGGAAGTAACCATGACTGTTCCAGGCGCAGTCGATATAATAAAAGAAATAAGCGAGCACTATAAGAATGAAGATGTCATAATCGGTGCAGGTACGGTTCTAGATCCCGAAACTGCAAGGATATGCATACTTGCAGGTGCAAAATATATCGTAAGCCCGAGCTTGAACCTTGACACCATAAAACTCTGCAACAGATATCGTATACCTGTTATGCCCGGAGCGATGACCATAAAGGAAGCCATTGAAGGAATGGAAGCAGGAGCTGAAATAATAAAGGTTTTCCCTGGAAGCGCATTTGGACCAAGCATCATAAAAGCATTCAAAGGTCCTATACCTCAGGGCAATTTCATGCCTACAGGAGGAGTAAGCCTTTCAAATGTAAAGGATTGGATACAAGCAGGAGCAGTGGCTGTGGGGACCGGCGGGCAGCTTACCAAAGGTGCTAAGACAGGCGATTACGAGCTTGTAACCGAGACTGCAAAGAAATTTGTAGAAGCGGTAAAAGAAGCAAGAAAGTAAGGAGGATATGTATGGGAAAAATAGTGACCTTCGGTGAAATAATGTTAAGGCTTGCTCCAATAGGTTATGAGAGGTTTGTGCAGGCCGACTCTTTTGGAGTCGTATATGGCGGCGGAGAGGCAAATGTTGCAGTATCACTGGCTAATTACGGCAAGGATGCATACTTTGTTACCAAACTTCCAAAACATGATATTGGACAGGCTGCTTTAAATGAATTAAGGCGGTATGGCGTAAATACCGGATATATCACAAGAGGTGGAGACAGGTTAGGCATATATTTTTGTGAAAAAGGAGCCTCCCAGAGGCCTTCCAAGGTAATATACGATAGGGCTCATTCAGCGATAGCAGAAGCTAAAAGAGAGGATTTTGATTGGGATAAAATAATGAAAGATGCACAGTGGTTCCATTTTACCGGAATCACACCTGCGCTCGGAGACAATGTAGCCGATATCACAATGGACGCAGTGCTTGCAGCCAAGAAGGCAGGAGCTACTGTCAGTGTCGACATCAATTACAGGAAAAAACTTTGGTCCACCGAGAAAGCAGGCAAGGTCATGGGCGAGCTTATAAAGCATTGCGATGTGGTTATCGGGAATGAAGAGGATGCCGAAAAAGTATTCGGAATCAAGGCAAAGGGAACTGATGTCGCATCCGGAAAGCTCAATGACTCAGGATATAAGGAAGTTGCATCAGAGCTCATAAGCAGATTTAATTTAAAATGCGCTGCAATCACTTTGAGGGAAAGCTTAAGTGCTTCTGACAACAACTGGTCTGCAATGCTTTATGACGGCTCCAATTTTTATAAATCCAAAAAATATAAAGTTCATATCGTCGACAGAGTCGGAGGCGGAGATTCGTTCGGTGCAGGCCTCATATACGGAATGACCTCAGGGCTTGGCATGCAAGATGCATTGGAATTTGCAACGGCTGCATCATGCTTGAAACATTCGATTGAGGGAGACGCAAACCATGTAACTGTTGATGAAGTCAAAAACTTGATGAATGGCGATGCTTCAGGAAGAGTTCAAAGATAGAAGGCACCAAAGTATCGGCAATCAATATCAAGACTATATTTTTCAAAGATTTAAAAGATAATATACTCCATCTGATTGACAGGGTAAACCCCTTGATTTAATAAATGGGACCGTAACCTAATCTTTGCCCAACTTTATAGCTTAAGATGCGGTCCGAAATTAAAGGTAGAGGCTCATGTCAGGCTAAACATGGCCCCTATCTTTAATTTTACATCGTTTTAAACTAAAAACTATGTTAAAAAAATATAATTTTGGTTTTTTGAGCAATCCAGGTTGGATTTAGAATTTAAAAGATTGGAAAATTTGAGCGAGATAGCTCAAAATCACCATAGCCTAAATTAAAAAATTTATATTTGATATAATGATATATAAACCATCTGTTTTGCAGTAAAATACAGATGATAAAGTCTTCATTTAAGAGGTGCTAGGGTATGAGACCAACAACGGAAAATAAATTTTATATACAATCAATCGATAGAGCATTCTCTATAATAGACATTGTTTCAAAATCAGGGCAAAATGGGCTCGCACTCACTTCAATTTCAGATAAGGTCAAACTGCCCTTAAGCACAACCTATAGAATAATACAAAACCTCATATCATGGGGATATATAAAAGAGGATGAAGACGGAAACTATTCGCTTGGATTTGAGCTCATCATTTTGGGCAATGCGGCTGAAAATAATATAGCTATAAAAAATATCGCTCATAAATATATTTCAGAGCTTGGAGATGTCACAAAGGAGACAATATATCTTTCCATATTGGATGATGTAAAAAATGAGATCGTATATATAGACAAGATTGAAAGCAAGGGA